>JAZRTH010000804.1:0-9208 GCA_045651945.1 Thermoguttaceae bacterium | reverse complement strand
GTGGGCGATTTTGCGACAAAAGATGACCTCCTGAACATTCAGAAGGAAATCGACGCTCTTTACGGGCACTCCGATCGTCAGGCGTTTGTCTGCAGCGGCGTTTCCGGCGGATTGCTGCTGATTATTTTGGCGATGGTCAATCCCGGCGACGAGGTCATCATGTTTGACCCGCATTTTGTCATGTATTCGTCGCTGGTCAAGATGGTGGGCGCGAAACCCGTTTTTGTCGACACGTACCCGGATTTCCAGCTTGACGTCAACAAGGTCAAAGACGCCATTACCGACAAGACGAAGATGATTCTTTTCAATTCGCCGTGCAACCCGACCGGCGCCGTTGCCAATCTGCAGGTTGTAAAGGACATCGCCGCGCTGGCGAAAGAAAAGGACATCCCGCTGGTCAGCGACGAAATTTATCGTTTCTTCTGCTACGATTCCGAGTTTGTCTCGCCGGCTCAGTATAACGATCAGACGATTGTCATGGACGGGTTCAGCAAATGCTACGGCATGCCGGGCTGGCGTCTGGGATACGTTCACGGACCGCAGGAAATCATCCAGACGCTGCTTAAATTCCAGCAGTACTCGTTCGTCTGCGCGCCGCACCCGTTCCAAATCGCGTCCGTTGAAGCGATGGACACCGACATGACGGCTCAGATTGACGCCTATCGCCGCAAGCGCGACATCATCTACAACGGTCTGAAAGACACGTTTGAAATTGTCAAACCCGGCGGCGCGTTCTACGCGTTCCCGAAAGCCCCGTGGGGAACGGCAGACGAGTTCGTCAACACGGTTATTACCAAGTACAACACGCTGGTTATCCCCGGCAACGTCTTTTCCGTTCAGAACACCAACTTCCGCATCAGCTTTGCCGCTACAGACGAAACCCTCTACCGCGGCGTCGAAACGCTGTGCAAGGCGGCGAAGGAGAAGTAGGGAATTTCCTAATCAATTATTTTGTTTCCCTCCCAAACGTATAACTCGATAAATATAATACATGAACGTATATTATAAAAAATTGAGAGTAAGACTGTTGTTAGGGAATTGCATTAATGTTTTATCAGAAATCCCGGAAAACAGCATTGACATGATTTTTGCAGATCCCCCGTATTTATTATCAAACGGGGGAATTACCTGTTACGCAGGACAAGTTGCATGTGTCAACAAGGGAGACTGGGATCAAAGTAAAGGGGTTGAAGAAGATTTTGATTTCCACTTTCAGTGGATTCAAGCCTGTAAGCGTGTATTAAAACCAAACGGTACAATTTGGATTTCAGGTACATACCACTCTATTTACAAGTGTGGCTATGCGCTTCAAAAACAGAATTTTAGAATTCTAAATGATATTACTTGGTATAAAACATACGCTCCGCCCAATATGTGTTGCAGGTATTTTACCGCAAGCCATGAAACATTGATATGGGCGTTAAAAGACCCTAAAGCAAAACATACATTTAATTATGAATTAATGCGTAATGGGGACTGGGGAAAAGATTTTTTAAAAGTTCCCAAAAAACAAATGCGTTCCGTTTGGTCAATCGGCACGTTAAATAAAGAAGAAAAAAAATACGGCAAGCATCCAACGCAAAAGCCGCTTGAACTGTTAAGACGAATTATACTTGCCAGTTCAAACGAAAATGATTTGATACTGGATCCATTCACGGGTAGTTCAACGACCGGCGTCATGGCATTACAATTAAATCGAAAATTTATTGGAATTGATATAAACAAGGATTTCCTTGATTTGTCAATTAAACGAATCGAAGATGTAATCCCAGTTAACGATACTACAGGAGCTTAAAATGTCAACATTATTTGAAAACATAATCGGCGACCTGCATCCTTTTATCAAATGGGTAGGGGGGAAACGTCAACTATTGCCTGAACTTCAAAAGGCAATGCCCCAATATTATAACAGGTATTACGAACCGTTTGTCGGCGGAGGGGCGTTATTCTTTTCGATTCAACCTCAATACGGGTATATTTCAGACCTGAATGAAGAGTTGATCAACTTGTATATTACAATCCGAGATAACGTTGAGGCTTTAATGGATTCTCTGGATCAACATGTAGTAACAAAAGAATACTACATTAAAATTAGAAATCTTGACCGAAATGCGGCTGAATATAAAAAGTTGTCCGATGTTGAACGAGCAAGTCGATTCATTTATTTGAATCGCACCTGTTTTAATGGATTATACAGGGTCAATTCCAAGGGAGAATTTAACGTTCCATTCGGACAATACAAAAATCCGCGTTTGTATGAACGGCAAAATTTGTTAGATTGTTCAAGTACACTCAAAACAACTGAAATCCAACATGCAGATTTTGCAAATATTTTGAATTATGTTAAATCAGGCGATTTTGTTTATTTCGATCCGCCCTATGTACCATTAAACGTAACTTCCAGTTTTACTTCCTATACAAAGGAAGGGTTTGACATCGACATGCAGAAACGTCTTAAAGAAGTTTGTGATGAACTTAATGATCGGCAAGTTATGTTTATGTTGTCAAATTCGGATACGGATTTTATCAACAATTTGTATGCGGATTATTCAATAACAAAAGTTTACGCCAGCCGGCAGATCAACTCTGTTGCAACTAAACGCGGTAAAATCACTGAAGTTTTGGTTAAAAATTATTGATTATGAAAATTGATTTTCAAGATCCAAATACCAATTTAATCGACATTATGACATCTCGTTCGGAGGTTCCATTTTTCGCCGAACGCGTTAACGACCATTTTATTGTTGCCATTTATCAGGGGGCTATTAGCGATTTTGATATAAAAATTAAGTATCGCGAAATGGACGAAGACGGGAATTGGACTCGTATTAGAACGCCCAAACACGTGCATTGGGTGGTTGATATTTTGCTTAAAATGCAAGAGAATCCAAGTCTTACTCAACAGTTCGTTGATAAATTACTTGAAGCATGGGAAAAAACCGAACGAATTTCCACTAAAAAACAAAGAAAAAAGCTTTTGAATTTGGATTACCTGCTCAAGGATTTCGATGAATATAAACAATTTCAAGTTTTAGAAAAAAAGAGACGGTATTCAATCAAGTTTTTGTTACTCTTGACAAGATTGCTCATGATTCAAGAAAAAACGAATCGTGAAGATGCGTATCAATTCAAAAAATGCCTGGAAACGTTGAGAGATCAACATAGTTTCATTTATGACATCATTTCAAAAGCAACATATAATGGGAGATAGCATAAATGAAATATTCAACAATATATAATGACTGTCTTGGTTGTTCAGATGCCGATTCAGTTTTCAATTATCTGATAGATAATTTAAAACCGTCTAATAATCTGTGGTCATATTTTGTCAATTGGGATAAAGTATATAAAAATGTGAAAGATATTGAGATTTCACTTAATATTCTCAATTATCTGATTGGAAAAGAAGATTTTGACAATGAATTTAGGCGATTAATTCAAGAAGAACCTAGAGTAATTTCAGTTCTTCCGGCGCTTGCTGTTAGTCGAGAGAAAAAATTCAATATTTTAGTTGATTACCAAAGTAAAGTCTTGCGTTATGAGAATTATGATTTTTCCATAACTAAGCCAACTCAAAACGATATTGAAAAGTATTTATATTTTGTTGATAAAACTGGACTAAAAAATCTTATTCAATCCAATCGAATTAAATCGTTAGTCGATTATATGATTGGCGTTGAATCTGGATTAGACAGCAACGCTCGAAAGAATCGCGGCGGTACTGCCATGGAAAACATTGTTGAAGTTTTTATCAAAGACGTTTGCCAGAAAAAAGAGGGATATGAATATCTCGCTCAAGCAGATGCGAAAAAGATAAAAGAACAATTCAATATTGACGTTCCTGTTGATAAGTCTTCCCGTATTTATGATTTCGTAATTCGCACCTTAAATAATTTGGTAATTATTGAAGTCAATTTTTACGGGGACGGCGGGTCAAAATTGAAATCGACAGCAGGAGAATACCGAAATCTCTATGATGTTCTTAACCATCAGTTTCCGTTTATCTGGATTACCGATGGCATGGGCTGGAAATCAACGCATCTTCCACTCCGAGAGACTTTTGATCATAACGATTGTATTCTTTCGTTAGCAATGCTGGAACGAGGAATACTGGAACAAATACTGTAATTATATCATGCACGAAACACAGATTCGAGTTCGATATAAAGAATGTGACCAGATGGGGGTGGTTCATCACACCAACTATCCGGTCTATTTTGAAATTGCCCGCACTCAGATGCTGCGCGACATGGGCGGTTCGTACCGAAAAATGGAGGAAAGCGGCGCGTTTTTCGTCGTCGTTTCTTTGACGTGCAAGTATCATAAACCCGCCATGTACGACGACGTCCTGACCGTCAAAACCGGGTTCGGGAAAATCTCGCGCGTTAAGATGGAACTGGTTTACGAAATCTGGCGTCAGAACGAATTGTTGGTTACCGGGTCAACCGTTTTAGCAACGATTGACCGGACTGGCAAAATCATTCCATTGCCGGAAGAAACCGTTGAACAATTACAACTGAAAAAAGAATGAAAACCTTTATCGACAATTTGGTTCCTGAACTGAAAGAGAAGCTGTCCGCCGTCATGGATTCCGACGGTCCGCAGGCGGCGTTTGATCAGTACGTCAAAACGTTGCCTCAAACGAAGTTTACGCCCTGGAAATATCCGTATCTTTGGGGCGAAGACGCTGAACTGTCCGCGCCGATTGCGAAGATAGCGGCGTTCATGGCAAACGACAAATCGGAGCAGTCCGGGGAATACTGGGCAGATTACATCGAAAACACGCTGGCTCCGTTAGCGCGCGACGCTGCCGGGGCGGACATGCTTCAGCAACCGCTGGAATACCAGCTTTACGCCTGCGAGCTGGCGTACGTTTTGGCGTTGGCACTGCCGACGTGGACGCCCGGCGACGAGTTGATTCGTCAGGCGCGAAAGGCGATTGTCGATGTAACAGAGTCGTTCTTTGACGAAGCCGGCATGCCCTGCGTGGAGGCGATTCCGTATTTCCGCAGCATTGTCGCTTCCTGGACGCGTCTGCGGATTCTGGAAAATCAAACCGAAATCCCGATCTTTCCGGAACGGGAAAAGGTTCTCTACGAATGGCTGGTTCGGAACATGATTCTGCTGTCCAACCCGGATTCGACTCAGCGTTTCGGTCAGGAATCGAAAGTCGCCAATCCCAAAGCGGTGGAAGAACTCTTTCAGGCGGCGCTGTCGCTGGATTCTGACGTCGACGACGCCCATCAGGCGCTGCTTGCTTTGCCGTGGATTTCTCAAGCCAAGGCGAAGTCTGTCAAAGGCGTTTTGATGACCGAACCGAGCGTTCAAAGCGAGTGGTCGAAGGTCGGCGTGTTACAAAACGACTGGTCGTGGAAATCGCCCAATGTAACAGGAACGTACGACGGCGACGTTTTTGATCTGCTTGTCAACGTCAACGCTCAGCGGCTGGGCGCCGGCGCGTGGGACGCGGAAGTTCTCGTCAACGGAAAGCGGCTCAAGCCGGCTGGCGAATGGGCAATGGTTTGCTGGTCATGCGAAGACGATTACGCCTACTGGGAATTGGAACTGCCGCTGCAAAACGGCGCAACTCTGGAACGGGCGATCTGTCTGATGCATCCGGACGAACTGTTGCTGGTATCGCATACGCTCAAGTTCGACAAGCCGGCGGCGAAACCGAGAAAGCTGGAAATTAAGTCGATCTTGCCGCTCAACGGCGCGTTTACGTTTACCCCGGCTGGGGAATCGACGGAAGGAACGCTGTCAGAAGGGAAAAACAAATACAACGTCTTCCCGCTGGCGTTGGGTGAATGGACTCAAAACGCGAACGGATCCCTCCAGAGCGAAAACGGTTTGTTGATTTACACGGTCGAAGGGCAGGGGAATGGGTTGTACGCGCCGTTGGTTATAGACCTCAACGCCAAACGCGCCGGTCAGCCGTTTACGTGGCGTCATTTGACCGTAACGCAGACGGGCGGCGTTATTGTAACGCCAGACGTTGCCGCGGGATTTCGGCTCCAAATCGGCAAAGACCAATGGCTGATTTACAATTCCATGACGCCGCCGCTGCCTCGCGCCGTTTTGGGTTGTCACTTGTATTTCCAGACGCTCTTCTCCCGGTTTGTTCAGGGAGAGTTTGACCAGATCGTCGCGATTGAATAGTCCTTTCAGGCGCAACGCCTTCCCATAACTTAAAAATGACGCCTTTTGCATTGCGAATTCAAAACGCCACGTACCAAATCGGCGGGCGCGTTATACTTGACAACATCAACTGGGACGTCCGCTCCGGCGAGCGTCGGTTTATTCTCGGCGCCAACGGAGCGGGCAAGACGTCGCTTGTCAAGATGATTTTGGGTTACGCCTGGCCGTTGTTCGGAGCGAGGATTGAAGCGCTCGGTCACGTTTACGGGTCGGTCAACCTGCCGGAACTTCGCAAGCAGATCGCGTGGATCAGCCCTATTATGCACGACTGGATGACGGATTTCAGCCGAACGGGTTTGGAAATGGTCGTTTCCGGAATCGACGCTACGATTGGCGTTTATCGCGAAATTACCGAAGAAGAAAAAACTCGAGCAACCGAGTTGCTGTGTCAGCTGCGGGGCGAACAACTGCTCAATCAGCGGCTGTGTACAATGTCGTCTGGAGAACAGGTGAAAATCCTCATCGCCCGCGCCCTGATTACCAAGCCGCAGCTGATGATTCTCGACGAGCCAACGGTCTACATGGATATAACCGGTCGAGAGTTTTTGCTCAAGACGATTGACAACCTCGCTCAGACCAGACCGGAACTGACCATCCTGTTTATAACGCAGCGAATCGAAGACATTCTGCCGACGTTTAATCAGGGCATAATACTTAAACAGGGGCGAATCGTCGCCAACGGAACGCGAGACGAAATCCTGACGGAAGACAAGCTCAAAGAAGCGTTCGATTTCGACATTCGACTCATTCACACCTCGTCCGGACGACTCTGGACGGTCATTGAGTAAGAGCCTGGCAGCCAATAAACTCTAGCGTTTGTTCGCCTGTCGGCGAATGCGTAATTCCGTTCGCTAGCGCTCACTCCATTACCGCCTTTCATCCATTTACTATTCATACTGCCTACCATGATACCATCCGACTATAAACCGTTGTTAAGTTTACGCGATTCAGAACTTGCTATCAAGCAGGTTAAAGATCATTTTGAATCCCAGCTGTCCGTCGCGTTGAATCTTCAGCGTGTAACAGCCCCGTTTTTCGTTCATGCCAATACCGGGTTGAATGACGACCTCAACGGAGTGGAAAAGCCAGTGCGATTCCGCGTCGCAGGCGCCCATACCGACGTGGAAGTGGTGCAGTCGCTGGCGAAATGGAAGCGGTTCGCTCTTAAGCGGTACGGGTTCCAGCCCGGCGAAGGGATTTATACGGACATGAACGCCATTCGTCCGGACGAAACGCTCGACGAAATCCATTCCTTCTACGTTGACCAGTGGGACTGGTGCAAGATTATTCGACCGGAAGAACGCAACGTCGAAACGCTCAAACAGACGGTTCAAAGAATCTATTCCTGCCTTCTCGAGACGGAACTGTTTGTCTGCATTCAGCATCCCAAACTCACCCCGATTCTGCCGAAGGAAATCTCGTTTGTAACGTCGCTGGAAATGTTCCAGAAGTACCCGAACCTGACGCCCAAAGAGCGCGAGACGGAATACTGCAAGCAGTACGGGGCGATTTTCGTTATCGGCATCGGCGGAGAACTGCCGGACGGGTCAATTCACGACGGCCGCGCCCCGGACTACGACGACTGGACAACCCCGCGTCCTGACGGCGGGATCGGTCTTAACGGCGACATCCTCGTCTGGAACCCGGTTCTGAAAAGCGCCTTTGAACTGTCGTCGATGGGAATTCGCGTTGACGCCGACGCCTTGCGCCGTCAGCTGGCAATTCGCGGCTGCACCGACAGAGAATCCCTGCCGTTCCACAAGGCTCTGCTCAACGGAGAACTGCCGCAGACGATGGGCGGCGGAATCGGGCAGTCCCGTCTTTGCATGTATATGCTCCATTGCGCTCACGTTGGAGAAGTCCAGTCTGCCATCTGGCCTGAAGAGATGATCGAAGAATGTCGCAAGGCGGGCGTCACCCTGCTCTAACGCAAAGTCAGCTAAAGCCGAAAAGAGCGTTTCTTCTTGACAAAGACGCTCTTTTTTACTAGAATGGGAAAAGTTTTGTTTTGCAAGCTGTGAAGTTAAGGACAAAACAAGCAAAACGCCTAAACCGGGCATTTCCCATTCGCCTAAATAATGTCAGAAGAACGCAAATACGAACCGACCCCGAAACAGCGGCTGGAAGCCCAGCGGCGGGGTCAGTTTGCATACAGCGCCGACTTGGTCGGCGCGGCGGTTTTTCTTTTTGCTCTGATTGCTTTGAGCGTTTCTTCCGCCGGCATTTTTAGCGCGTTGAAAGAGCAACTTGTTTCTTCGTTTACGTTTCAGCCGTCTGACTTACACGCGCCAGACGCCCATTCTTTGCGCTTGGGTTGCTGGGCGATTTTAGGACGTTGGTTTTCTTTAACGCTTCCGTTCTGGATTATGGCAACGGCGTCTGCAGTTGTATTTCATTTCGCACAGCGACGATTTCTCTTCGCTCCGGATCGTGAAATTGTCAGCGGAAACAACGTCAATCCGATTGAGGGATTAAAAAAGATATTCAGCAGCCGCAACTTCTGGCGAACGGCAATGACGCTTGTCAAAACGGTCGTTCTGGCGGCGATACTCTATTTTTTCTGCCGAAGTCGAATTGAATCAATTGTCGGATTGGCTCAAACGGCGCCGACAGTCAGTTCGGATCGAATGTATTCAACAATTTGGGGACTGCTGTGGCAATTAGCTGTCGCGTTGATTCTTATGGGAATAATCGACTACTTCTGGCAGTACTGGACGTTTGAACGCTCCATTCGCATGACGGAACAGCAGATGCGCGACGAGATGAAGAACAACTGACCTATCCGACGTCAGAAATATCCAGAGCTTTTCCGTATCGAATCAGCATCCGGTTGCGTAACGGGCGATTCTTTTCAGAAGAAAGCCCTTCGTCTTCTTTGATAAGCTCCTCGGCGGCGAGGCGGGTTTCGTTTAAGACGTCTCTGTCCCGATGGAGATCCGCCATATAGAACGGCGGCAAACCGTGCTGCTGCGCGCCGAAAAGATTCCCGGGACCGCGAAGGCGGAAGTCG
>JAZRTH010000803.1:0-12261 GCA_045651945.1 Thermoguttaceae bacterium | reverse complement strand
AATACAGTACGCCTGCGTGCCGATGCCAGTCCCAGCCAGAACCTCCCGAATGTCCTTTAATCGACAGGTTTGACGGTTGATCAGATACTCCGATTCCCCCGACCGCATCACCCGGCGGGTGATTTGCAGCTCGGACGCGTCGAAATGGAATCGGCCGTCGGAGTTGTCGAACGTGAGCGTAACTTCCGCCGTGTTCATCGGTTTTCGACCCGGCGCGCCGGCAAAGATGACGTCCGTCATCTCCTTTCCGCGCAAAGACTTGACTTTCTGCTCGCCCAGAACCCATTTTATCGAGTCAACTACGTTAGATTTCCCGGAACCGTTCGGACCAACGACGATAGTGATGCCGTCCGAAAATTCGAACCGCGTCTTATCGGCGAAACTTTTGAATCCGGTTAGTTCCAGGCTTTTAAAAATCATGCTGCGGAAAGAAAACGTCAAACAGGGCGTCAGAACCGGGATAAAAAGAATTCAGCGCTGATTAAATCCCGATTTTTGAAACCCTGTTCAGGGAAAATAATATTATTCTTTAAATATATACAGAAAAAGAGAGAGGCTGTCAAGAGAAGAATAGGCAGTAGGCAAGAGGCAGTAGGCAGTAGATGAAAGGCAGTAATGGACCGACCAACGGGAGCGGAATTACGCTTAGGCGAGCCACGGGTGTAAACCCGTGGGTGTGAGCGTAGAGAACGTAACGGCAAAGAAATCTCACGCAAAGTACGCAAAGTTCGCAAAGTAATCAATTGGTGAACGCTTTGCGGCGGAAGCCTCCAATAATCTCTTTCGCAGGAAAGCCCGCTTGAACAGCTGGTTCGCGGACATTCTGTCCGCCAAAGGAAACAAGTCCCGCTCAAACCCTCCGCCGCAGCCGAAAATCTCCTCGGGTCGCGGACGAAGTCCGCCGAAGAAAAATCTCACGCAAAGAACGCAAAGAACGCATAGTTTTTAAAACTTTGCGAACTTCGCGTGAGTTTTTTCCGTGCGTTTACGCCGGAACGGCTCGCTTATTGTTATTTAGCTCCCCGTTCTTTAAGCCAATTAATCAGTTCTCGATTATAACAATGGACGGTATTCAAGATCGTCTGCCCGTTATTGTCTTTTGCGTTGACGTCTGTACCCTTTGAAACAAGGAATTTAACCATTTCCAGATTACCATTGATGGCGGCAGAATGTAAAATTGTCTGTCCATTATTGTCTTTAGCGTTGACGTCAGCGCCTTGTTCAACGAGATACATTACCACATCCAGATTACTCTTACGGGCGGCAGAATGTAAAATCGTCTGTCCGTTTTTGTCTTTTGCGTTGACGTCTGCGCCATGTTCAACGAGATATTGAACCACTTTAATTTTCACGTAGCATGCAACGGCAGAATGTAAAATTGTCTGCCCGTTTTTGTCTTTTGCATTGACGTCCGCGCCCTGTTCAACGAGATATTGAGCCACTTTAATATTCCCGTAGTATGCAGCAGAGTGCAGAGCTGTACATCCGATTTTTGTTTTTGCATTGACGTCTGCGCCATGTTCGACCAACCATTGAACCAGTTCCAGATTTCCGCTAACTGCGGCAGAATATAAAACTCCGTTTGCATTGACGTCTGCGCCATGTTCAACAAGGTATTTAATCGCTTCCAGACGACCTCTTTCGGCGGCGTAATGCAAGACAGTCTCTTGCTTTCCATATTCTCGTTTTGCGTTGACGTCCGCGCCAAGTTCAACGAGGCGTTTAATCATTTCCAGATTACCTTTTCGGACGGCGTAATGCAAGACAGTTACACCGTCGCGGTCTTTGATGTTAATATCAGCGCCGTGTTTAACCAACCACTCAACCATTTCTATTTTGTCTTTTGCAACGGCATTAAATAAAGCTGTTTTACCATTGTTTATATCAGCGCCATTATCAAGCAACCATTGAATCTGTTCCAAATCGTCTCTTTCAGCGGCATAATACAAAGCAGTCTTTTCGTAATCGCCTTTTGCGTTAACGTCCGCCCCATTTTCAACAAGGTATTTAACCAAGTCCGGTTCATTGTTTTTGACGGCATAATGCAAAGCGGTTCCACCAAAAAAGCGTTCTATTTTGTAGTCATGAGTTCGATCAATTACGCAACCGCGATGCAGGTTCTCACAACGGTCTTTTGCGTTGACGTCTGCGCCACGTTCAATAAGGAATTTAATCATTTCCATATTGCCATGGGAGACCGCTAAATGCAAAACAGGAATTCCATAATTGTCCTTAACGTTGACGTCTTCTTCATCTTCAAGCAACCACTCAACAAGTTCCAAATTGCTTTTATCGACAGCATAAAACAAAATAGTTCTTCCATAATTGTCTTTTGCATAGATGTCAGCGCCCTGTTCAACCAACCACTCAATCAGTTTCAGATTGCCGGATTTGTCGGCGGCATAATGCAAAGCGGTCTTTTCATCTTTATCTTTTTCGTTGACGTCAAAACCCTTCGCGACCAGCCACTGAACCAATTCCAGATTTCCGCTTTCCGCGGCAGCATGAAGGATCGTTCTTCCATTATCGTTTTTTACGTTAAGACGAACGCCTTTTAAAATGAGCCACTGAACCAGTTTCAAATTGCCGCTTGCAGCGGCGTAATGCAAGACGGAATTATTCTCGGAGCCTTTTGCGTTGACGTCTGCGCCCTTTGAAACAAGGAATTTAACCATTTCCAGATCGCCTCTTTGGGCGGCGTAATTCAAGGCTGTCCCTACATAGTTATTATGTGCATTGATTTTTGCGCCCTTATCAACAAGATACTTAACAACTTCCAGATTGCCGCTTTGGGCTGCCTTGTGCAAAACCGTTGTTCCAAAGTCGTCTTTGGGATTAACGTCAGCGCCGATTGGAACTGCTAATATCGAAAACGTTTTTCCATAATCGTATTTGGCATTAACGTCAGCTCCCTTTGCAACAAGATATTTAACCATTTCCAGATTAGCATTCCAGGCGGCGATGTGCAAGGCAGTCCCATTATATTTATCATTTGCGTTGACGTCCAAACCTTTCTCAACGAGATACTTAACAACTTCCAGATTTCCGCTTTGGGCTGCCTTGTGCAAGAGCGTTTCGCCAGAGCGTCGTTTTGTGTTGACGTCTGCGCCCTTATCAACAAGATACTGAACAATTTCCAGATTGCCGCTCCGGGCGGCGAAGTGCAAGACCGTCCCTCCAATTTCATCATTTGCGTTGATGTCCAAACCTTTTTCAACCAACCACTTAACCAGTTCAAGATTGCCGCTTTGGGCTGCATTATGTAAGACCGTCTTACCAAGTCTATTATTTGCGTTGACGTCGGCGCCTTTTTCAACCAACCACTGGACCATTTCCAGATTGCCGCTCTGGGCAGCGTAATGCAAGACTGTCCAAACATATTCACCATTTGCGTTGACGTCAGCGCCCTTTGAAACAAGATACTGAACCATTTCCAGATCGCCTCTTTGGGCGGCAATGTGCAAAACCGTCTCGCCAGAACATCGTTTGGCGTTGACGTCTGCGCCTTTTTCAACGAGATACTTAACAAGTTCTAAATTTCCGCTTTGTACGGCAATGTACAAGACTGTCTCGTCATATCTTTGT
Organism: Thermoguttaceae bacterium; assembly: GCA_045651945.1. GTDB lineage: Bacteria > Planctomycetota > Planctomycetia > Pirellulales > Thermoguttaceae > RUG11551. The sequence goes on along the minus strand of JAZRTH010000803.1, from coordinate 8,676 downwards.
TTTGCGTTGACGTCCAGACCTTTAGCAACCAACCACTTAACCAACTCCAGATTGCCGCTCATGGCGGCGTAATGCAAGACTGTCCTTTTGTCATTGTCTTTAGCGTTGACGTCCGCCCCATTTTCAACGAACGCTTTAACCCGGTTCAGATCTCCCATCAACGCCGCATAGTGAATAACAGAGCCGGCATTCACAGAGTATCGATTATCAAAATCGAACTCTCCTGTTTGGAACATCTGCTCAAAACGATCGACGCCTTTTTGACCAAATAATCTAACAGCTTTCTTCGTCAACTCCTGATCGTCCGAATTCTCAACGGCTTCAATTTCCGTCTGTGGGCTGACAGAATTGTTTGTTCTGTCACATCCAGAAAGGCAAACGGCAATAATAAGCAATACGCTTGATATTGATTTTCGAGTCATCTGGACTGTTTCCTTTAATAACGGGAGAAAGGCGGTAATGAAACGTCCTGCGCTTAGCGTAAATCCGAATTCCGCACTCCTGATTCCGAATTATCACGGCGGGTCGTAGCCGCCGGGGTTCCACGGGTTGCAGCGAAGGATTCGCCAGATTCCCTTAAGCGTCCCTTTTAGCGGTCCGTACTTCTCAACTGCTTCAATAAAGTACTGGCTGCACGACGGTTCAAACCGGCACATTTTCGGCAGGCAGGGGCTTATCCATTTCTGATAAAAGCGAACGCAGGCAATAAGAAATTTGGAAATCATGACGGCGCTCCCTCCGACGATTGGAGTTCTTCTGGCGCGGGAACTGGCGGAACCGGCGCGTTGGACTGCGGGGAATTGTTTTTCATTCTAAGCTGAAACAGCTTTTCCGACGCCCGTTTGACACAGTATTTCAGCGATTTGCAGATTTCCCTGAAGTTCGGCTCGACGTCGATTTTTTTCGGGATGACGATAAAGTCGATTCCCGCCGCGATTTCCGGGGTAATATCCGTCCGGTTCTCGTTTTGAGCGGTTTTCAGCACGACGCCAGCAAACTCGCTCTGCTGGAGTCGAAACGCCTCGCGAATGATTCGCTTCCATCGGTTGCGGACGTGCGCTTTTCCGACTTTCTTCGATACGCTCAAGCCCAGGCGCGGGTATCCCAAATCGTTCCTTGCCGCATACACAAGCAAAACGCCGTTGTTATACGCCGTCTTGACGCTGTATATTCGCGTAAAATCCAGCTGACGCCGGACGTGCTGCGATTTCGGAAAGGAATATTGGGAAGTCATGTTTATAGTTGCGAGTTGCGAGTTGCGTGAAAGCGACCAACGGGAGCGGTTATAATACGTCTCGCGCGGCAGCGCGGATTGGGGGCGGCGCCTCGCCGCTACCAGCGCATATTTGATCTGGGGTTGGTTCGATAGCCGGTTTCGGCTTTTTCCGCCAAGTCTGCCAGTTCGTCTGTAACAATATCCGGCAGAATGATTCGGGGTTCAACAAACAGGTCGCCAGCCGGAGCGCCTTTTGCGGACGGAACGCCCATACCCTTCATTCGCAGTCGTTTGCCGCTGGACGTTCCCGGCGGAATCGTCAACGCGACGGTTCCCTTTGGCGTGGGGACGTCCACTTTCGCGCCGTTGATTGCTTCTCCAAGCGTAATCGGCAGGCTGATGAGCAGGTCGTTACCCTGTCGGGTGAAATACGGGTGCGGCAGGACGTGAACGGTAATAATCAGGTCGCCGGGCGTCCCGCCCATCATGGACGGTTCCCCCAACCCTCGCAATCGAATCTTCTTCCCGTCTGCAATGCCCGTCGGAATGGTTATTTCCAACGTCTTGGTCTGTCCGTTGGACATGCCGTACGTAACAGTCTGTTTACCGCCGTTGATCGCCAACGCAAACGGAATGGTTATTTCAGTGCCGACGTCTTGTCCGCCGGCGCTGGCTTGCTGCCGACCGCGACCGCCAAACATGGATCCGAAGTCGAACCCGCCAGAGCGTCTGCCGCGACCGCCGAATCCGCCGGAGGCGTATCGACCTAAAATATCGTTGAGGTCGAATTCCTGACCGTTCATATTGAACGTGCCGTCGCCGAATCCGCCAAACCCTCCGCCGCCGGGCATGCCCTGATACTGTTCGTAGTTCGCGCCGAACTGGTCGTACTTTTTACGCTTTTCTTTGTTGTTTAGCGTGTCGTACGCTTCCTGAACTTCGCTGAATTTTTTCGATGCGTCCTTGTCGTCCGGGTGCAAGTCCGGGTGGTACTTGCGCGCCAGTTCGCGGTACGCCTTTTGAATATCTTTCTCTGACGCGTCCTTGGGAACGCCGAGAACTTCGTAATAATTTCTTGCCATATATGCCTCTGAATATGATTAGTAGCGAGTTGCGAGTTGCGAGTTGCGAGAGATTTTTGTTCGCCGTTCCGGCGAATGCGTAATTCCGCTCCCGTTGGTCGCTCCATTACCGCCTTCCATTTATCTATTTCCTAAAAACCGGGCAGACGTCAAACCATTGCCGGTCGTCCTGCTGTTCCATCCAGTCGAACGCCTGTTCCGGTCCCCACATTCCCGACTCGTAGAACGACAGCGGCGGAACGCCGGAGTCCCACGCCTGCTGAATCGGGTCAATTACCGACCAGGCAAGCTCCACTTCGTCCGCCCGGGCAAACAGACTCGCGTCGCCCTGAATGACGTCCAGAAGCAGACGCTGATACGAATCCGGGATTGTCGCAGAAAGCCCGGACTGGAAATTGAAGTCCAAGCTGGTTTGACGCATTGCCATGCCGGCGTCAGGCGTTTTTGTCTGAAAATACAGTTTAATCCCTTCCGCCGGTTGAATTTGTAATACGAGTTTATTCGATTCCGGGTTCACATTTTTTTGTGAGTCAAATATAAAATGCGGCGGCTTTTTGAACTGAATCACAATCTGCGTCGTTCGGCACGACATCGCCTTTCCGGACCGCAGATAAAACGGGACGCCCTGCCATCGCCAGTTCTCCAGATAAAACTTGACAATTCCAAACGTGGCGGTTTGCGAACGGGGATCGACGTCCGGCTCGTCCCGATACGTTCTGTACTGACTTCGCAGCGAGTCCGTCGCCGCCGACTGCATCGTCATGGGGCGAATCGCCCGAAGGACTTTGACTTTTTCATCTCGAACCGTATCCGGGTCAAAGCGCGACGGGGCTTCCATCGCCGTCAAAATGAGCAGCTGAAGGAGATGGTTCTGGAACATGTCTCGCAGAACCCCGGATTTCTCGTAGTACCCGGCGCGACGCCCGATAATCGTCTCTTCCGCCGCGGTAATCTGGACGTGGTCGATATAATTCCGGTTCCAAATCGGCTCAAAAATCGTGTTGGCAAACCGCAACACCATGATGTTGGCAACGGTTTCTTTGCCGAGATAATGATCAATTCGATAAATCTGGGTTTCGTCAAACCACTGATGAATAAACGCGTTGAGCGCAATCGCCGACGCTCTGTCCGTTCCGAACGGCTTTTCCAGGACAATTCGCCGCCAGGACGCTGCGTCCGACTGCTTTGCCATGCCAGCGCGCCCGAGCTGTTCGACAATAGTTTGATACGTCTGCGGCGCCATCGCCAGATAGAACATTCGCCCAGTCGCCGCTCCGCCTTCCAGCTGAGACAGAAACGCATCCAACCGAGTGAACGTTTCCGACAGGTTGACGTCGCCGGGGAAATACTCAACCAGCTGAGAAAACAGCGACCATTTCGACTCGTCAAACCCGGATTCCGAAAACTGCGCGGTCGTACCCTGCAGTTTGTCCCGCCACGCCTGAGACGTCATTTCTGAACGGGAAACGCCGACAATGCGCGTCCCGTCCGGCAGACGCCCTTTGCAATACAGATTAAACAGAGCTGGGATGAGCTTTCGACTCGTCAAATCCCCGCTGGCTCCGAAAATGACAATTGTTTGACCCATGATTGATTATTTCGTGGTAAATGGTTGACGACAAACTGCAGTTTCTCGCTTTTTATCTATTATATAGTATACTTCTCTTTTAAGATTTTACAATACGGGTCGAGAGAGAATTAGGGAGTAGGGAGTAGGGAGTAGGGAATAGGGAATAGGCGAGCCACGGGTGTAAACCCGTGGGTATGAGCGTAAAAATGAAAGGCGGTAACGAAGAGAGCGAAGCGAACGAAGTTACGCTTCAGACAGAACCGAGTAGCGGTTCTAGCGGAAGATTTTTTCTTTTCCATTACCGTCTTCCATTAAGCGGCGGCAAGCCGCCGCATTCCGGGGGCTTACGCACCCCGGCTCGCCTATGCGAGGCTTCGGTCGTAACGCTCTTACGAATTTTTTCGTCTGGGTTATTGACCTCTGAGAACGCGAAACCCCAAGCCGACGAGCCGGATCCCCGGACCGTTGACGTACCGGCTCGCAGACCGGCAGAACTGCGCGCCATAGTACCAGCTGCCGCCGCGGACAACGCGGTTGGAGCCACTCGAAGGTCCAGCCGGGTCTGTTACACTCCCGCTCGGATAATCGCCATACCAGTCTTGACACCATTCCCACACGTTCCCGTGCATGTCGTACAAGCCCCACACATTAGCTGCGTAACTGCCAACTGGCGTTGTCCTTTGTAAGTATTTTCCTTTGGTTGTCGTTCCGCATGGATAATTGCCATTGCAGTTCGCCTTGTCTCCATTGAGAGCATTCCCCCAGAAATACGCCGTTGTACTGACTGCCCGGCAAGCGTATTCCCACTGTGCTTCCGTTGGAAGCTGCACGGGCAAACCAAGCTGAGAGCACTTCTTACAGAACTCCTGGCAATCGTTCCATGAAACCTGGTCAACGGGTAAATCGTCACCCTTGAAGTTACTCGGGTTGTTCCCCATAACTGCTTGCCATTGTTTTTGCGTTACCTGCGTTTCCATCATCCAGAAACCTTTGGTCAGCGTTACTTGATGCTGCGTTTCACTGCTAGAGCGGTCAGATTCTGATGTTGACGACCCCATCATGAACGTTCCAGCGGGACACCATCGGAACGCAAACTCCACGCCGTTGACGGTCATCACAGCGCGTTCTCCCGCTTCTCGTCCTTCTAAGGACAAGTCTGGTTCATGTTCTAATACACAGGGTCTTTGTTTTTTCCACAAAGCCCTTGCACGCGCCATTTCAGCCGGCGCGCGCCAGCCGAGTTCGTACTTGTCTAACAACCGCAGCGGTTCCCGAATTACATCCGCCGGAAATGCCGCCTTATATTCTTCGTATCCCGGCATGACGGCAAGAATGCAGAGCAGAACCTCGTCCATAAATTGGCTTCTGATTTCTTCTACTCTTGCATTTTCACTTGCAATTTTTTGCTGGAGTTCAGTTATAACGTTTGCACATTTCTCCTGACGCTGATTTTGCACTCGTTCCAGCTCTAACCGAGCCAGTTCAAACTTCCTCCCGCACTCAAAGCGTTCCAGCAAATCGAAATAGTCCTGGTTGGACATATCCTCCATGGGAACGTTTATATCGGCTTCCGTACATTCCGGATCGTTTGAAATCGTCTCTTCCAGCGATTGCTGGACGTCTTCCGACAATTCTTTCCAAAGCCGTTCTTTGCGTTCAGACCAAGCGTCAAACTGCGCCTGAGCCTGAGCGACGGCGGCGTTTGCCTGCAACAACGATTCGTGAGTAAAATCTTTTAATTGCGCTATCGCGGTTTGACGTCCTTTATTTTCGGCTTGAATATTAATCAGTTCTTCCGGCATCTCCGGCAGTTGAATTTTGTCATACTGAATCCGCTGTTGACGTTCAACTTGCCCCGGCGTAAAAGTAACGTTAATATCCTCGATTTCCGTTTTTTGAATAACGGCGTCTTTCGACAGAGGAGGAAGAACAAATTCAGGAGTCTTGGAAATCGGCAAAACAGGCAGCTGAATATCCCCTTCCAGTTTATAGAACGGCGTTTGCTCCTTGCCCAGTTCCAAAGCCGTCTCTTTGATATTATTGCTGATATATTGGGCGATTTGCATAACGCTGTCGCTGGGCTTTTTCATCGCGTCAAGGAGATGAGCTGTAAACAAACCATGCTGTCGAGCGTCCCATTCGTAGGCGCTTTGACCTTCCTTGCAGGAGTTGAGAATCGCAACGTTGGACTGGAATTTCGGAATCTGTTCTTTTCTCCGTAAAACAATGTCTCAAGCGGCGTTTTCCATAGTCGTCTGGTCAGAAGCGGTAAGCGTTTCCGCCTCGCCCCGGTCGTGAACCGTCTGGCAGCAGTCCAGAATCAGACAGGTGTTTTTCGCGCGAATTTTAGAGAGAAGTTCCTGAAGTTCGTCAAAGGGCAATCCCTGCTGCTCCGCTCTGGCGCCTTTGACGTTCAACGGACAGAGATATCGCTTGCCGTTTCGGAACAAGCCGTGTCCCCAAAAACCGAAAATAAACAAGTCGAGTTCCTGATTTGCCAGTTCATCTAAATGGTCTTGAATGATATACTTGTCTGTCGGTTCGAGAAGCCCTGTTCTGTTGTCAGTTAAAAGCAAAATTTCGTTATCAGAAAAGCAATAGTTCTGCTTGAGCGAGTCTGCCACCGCTTCGGCGTCCTGCCGGGCGTACTTCAATCCTGGAAGAATCTTGTAATTGTTGATTCCAATTAACAACGCCTGTTTTTTCAGAGGGGTTTCGGTCATGGGAGTAACTTCTCCTAATTAAAGACAATATTTATTATATTTCAGAATTATAACAAAGAATTTAATAAACGTCAACAAGGGGAAAGAAATTAATTCGGAATTAGAAATACGGAATTCTGAATTACGCAGTTCGCCGTCAGGCGAACCTAAAGCCTGACGACGCGAGAAGCTTGGACTATCGCTTTGCGAAATCCTCACTTCTCACTTCTAACTCCTAACTAATATTACAGCGTTCCCACAGCGTATTTGAGAGTATAGGACGCCAAAAGGGCGTCGTAGACGGCGTTGCAGTAGTTGGAATGCGCCTGATTCCATAACGCCTGAGCGTCGAGAACCTGAGTGTACGTGGCGATTCCCTGTTTGAACTGCTCTTTGACAAGTCGAAGGTTTTCCTCGGACTGGTCGACGGCAAGCTTGGCGATTCCAATTCGGTTTCGAGCAACCTGGTTGTCATTGTACGCCTTTTGAACCTGGAGACGAATCGCGTTGGCGGCTTCGTCGCGCATTTTGCAAACGGCGTAGGCTTCGTTTCTCGTCGCGCGTTCCTTCGCTCGACCGACGCTGTCAATCGGACTCCAAACAACGCCGACCGTTCCCTGTCCGTAACCGTTGGTGGCTAAATGATCGTTTTCCAGATACGTAAAACTCGCCCCGGCGGCAACCTGCGGACCGCGTCCCGCACGGATGCTGTCCGCCTTGCTGTTTAACGCATGAAACTGCGCCGCCGGCTGGGATAGCTCCGGACGTATCTGAACCGCAGCGTCCATAAGATACTCAACCGGCTGATCGTCATTGGGCATTTGCAGTTCCAGCAAATTTACCGGAGAGTCCAACGGACGCCAAAGAAGACGATTGTACGCTGCTTTTGCCGTTTTCAGGCTATATTCAGCTCGAAGAACGTTTTGCTGGGCTTCCGCCTGCGCCACCTGCGCTGACAGCAGCGCAGTCTTTGTTACAAGCCCCTGATCCAACATATTCTCGACGTCTTTCAAATGCCCGTCAAGAGATTCTCTGGCGGCTAAAGTAACCTGGTAAAGCTTCTCAACCCGCTGAACCATAAAATACGCTTGAGCAACTTCCAGTTTCAAACTGGACGTCGCCGCTGAACGACCGTAAATTGCAGCCTGAGTCAGAGATTGCCCGGCATTCTCCAAGCTGGAAATCTTGCCGCTGGTATAAATCGGCGCCACCACTCCAACGGACGCGGTTCCAAAAGACTGATTCGCAACCGGCATCTCCGTCTGAGTTGGCAACGCCATTATATTTCCCGCCAACTGCGGCATTCCTGATTGCATCGCCGCGTAGGCTATGCCCTGCATCGCTTGAGCCATGTCGACTTTCATCGTGGGAGTTGTCGACATGGTTGTATAACTGCTTTCCATAGCCAGCTGCGGCATTCGAGCTGCGCTTGCCGCCTCGCGCGTTGCCTGAGCGGAATTGATTTTATATCCTTCCGCTTCCAGTTTACGGCTAACGACTATTGCTTGTTCCCACGCCTGTTCCAATGACTCCTGTCCCCAAACCGGCGAGGGAAATAATATTGCTAATATTATTATCGATAATAAACCTGGTATACATCGCATAGTAAATCTCCTTATAATTTCATGTCTGAGATTTCTACTTAATAGCTGGTTGTAAATCTGACAACAATACTTCTGCTATTTTTAAAGAATTCAGACCTTATTGTTTGTATCGGAATTACTGGTCAAATAGTTTAGCTAATTATTTACAATTGTTTCGATTTTTGAAAATGGTGGATTTACGTAAAGATAAACAAAAGAACAGTGCAGACGCTTCCCTCTAATTTATAATAGATATATCTAAGATAAAGATATAAATAAAAAAACCTCTCCAACAGTTTCAAGGAGAGGTTTTTCAGAGATTTTAATAGAAATTAAATCATTTCGCTTCTTCAGCAGCCTTAGCTTCTGCTTCCGCCTTTGCTTTTTCCTCGGCGGCCTTAGCTTCCGCTTCGGCCTTTGCCTTTTCCTCGGCGGCCTTAGCTTCCGCTTCCGCCTTCGCCTTAGCTTCCGCTTCCGCCTTCGCCTTTTCCTCGGCTGCCTTAGCTTCCGCTTCAGCCTTTGC
>JAZRTH010000802.1:0-1827 GCA_045651945.1 Thermoguttaceae bacterium | reverse complement strand
GAACGTCTTTCTGCCAAGTCCAGCATCGTTCATGGTTTCAGCGGTAAAGCACTGCATTAGTTTAAGAGCCGTGTCAAGCTTGCCTTTGAAGTTCTGCGGGTCGTTTTCGTATGGCGTTTGAAACGTCGTGTCGCCGGTAGAATCCGTCATGTAAATCATGCGAACGACCAGCGGATTGGAGTTCTTTTTATAGTTCAGTTTCAGCGTCGTTTTATGATCGCCGCTTGTCAGTTCGAGTTCGTTTTCTCCCGGAACGAGTTCTGCAAGAACCTTAAACTGACCTTTCCAGGCGTCGCCGTGAATCTGTCGAGACGCTTTTTGCGACGACAAATTCGTACAGACGATTTCCGTTGCGGCTTCGTCTGAAAGGCGCCCTCGCAATAACGCGACCGGGTAGTCAATTTCCGTCCCGTCGGTAAAGTTAACGACTTGAATCGCCTCGTCGGCAAACAAAGCCGACGTCAGCGAGACAAACAAAGCAAAAACGATAGTTGTGATGTAACGATTCATGGTAGGTAATGGGTTAAGGGGTGAGGGAATAGCAATTCGCCTACAGCGAATCTAAAAACGATTGCTAATTTCCTAATCATTTTTATTATACCAAAACAAAATTTAAAATAATATAGTGTACAAAACAATACTATTGTAGCCCTGGATCAGTAGTTTGTGCCAATTGCTAATTGCAAATTGACAATTGCTAATTCCCGCTCCCCCTCTGTTTTTTGTTTTCAAGATTTAGTAAAATATATTCAAACAACAATTGAGGAGCGTTGAATTATGAATTGTTTTTTGATTTTTTTAATGGCGGCGCTGACGGCGCAGCCGGCGGAAGAATGGAATGCGCTGACGAATCAGAACAGCGGCTGGCTTGGCGCGGACGGCGTTTATTCCGCGAAGAACCCGGCAGACGGCAGTCTGTACTTTTGGTTTAGCGATACGCTATGCGGAACGACTCAAGACAACGGGCGGCGGTTCAAAGACATTTACATGGTCAACCATTCGTTTTGGTACAAGCCGGCAAACGGGAAGCTCCAAGCTTTCGTTCCAGAAAAGGGGCGCAATCTGTTTCCAGATCGCTACTGGATTCAAGACGGCGTTCTTCTCAACGGGACGCTATATCTGTTTGCAATGAGATGCGGCAAGAACTGGAAGCCGGAACGAATCGACCTGATTTCTCTGCCGATTCGTGATGACGGACGACTGGATTTCGCTCATGCGATTATTAAGAAAGACGTCCCGCTGCAGTCGCCCAACGAAAAAGGGCAGGTCGTTTTCGGCGGCGCGGTTCTCGACAAGCCCATAGACGGATTCTATTATATTTACGGCTATCAGGACAACGCCCAGGATCATTCCCGCAAAGATATGATTGCCGCCCGCGTTCCGGTTGAGAAGTTGACAGACGTTTCCGCCTGGCGATTTTGGGACGGGCAGAGCTGGGGCGAGGACTTGAAACGCTGCGCGCCGTTAGCGAAAGGGATTTCCTGTGAATTCTCCGTTTCGCCGATCCCGTCTGGTCCTGAAAAGGGACGTTTTATACAGGTCAATACACGGCGTGGCATCTCCCCGCTTGTAGAATATCGAATCGGCGATTCCCCGATCGGTCCGTTTTCCGAGCCGAGAACGATCTATCGCGCGCCGGAACACAAAGATGGCGTGAGCGTATACAACGGAAAAGGACATCCCGATTTATCGACGGACGAGTACCTGATTATCTCGTACAACGTCAACCGCTTGGGGCGTCTCCCGCGCAACCCGATGGAATATCGCCCGCGGTTTATTCGATTGAAGTATGAAGATATTGAGAGTAGAAAGTAGATGGAAGGCGGT
>JAZRTH010000801.1:0-3040 GCA_045651945.1 Thermoguttaceae bacterium | reverse complement strand
TCGCCCTCATTACAGCTGGATTAGTCATCAGGTTACGTTCCAGATTGGGAAACATCCGTCTGCAACCAGCCTTCGTTCTAACCGGACGATTCTGCCGGGCGTGTTTCACGACGTCGTTTGTACGTACGACGGCAAGACGATGAAAATCTGGCTGGACGGCGCGCTCGCAGGCGAGTTGGAATACGGCGGGGAGTTGAATACCAAAGGCGCGCCGATTAAAGTCGGGAACGGCGGGTACGGCGTCGGGGCGAATCGCATGTACGTCGACTGTCTGAAATTCTATCCGTACGCGCTGACGGAAAAGGAAATCTTCAAACGGTTTGAAGAGCAGTTTTCCGCAGAGGAAAAAATGATTCTTGAACGGCTATCTAAATACTCGTTCATTGAAGGCGCAAATAACGTTTCTGCGCCTAAAGAGGTTTTGGAATCGTTGATGACTATTCCCAATCTTCCATCGGAAATGCGGTTTAGAATTAGAAACTATTATCTGTTCAGGTACGGAAAGAATTGGACGCAGTATGTGGAATTTGCCAAAGAGGAAGCCCAACGGTTTTTGGCGGAGAATGTCGAGATTAAGAATTTCCCTCAGGATTCTCAAAAAGTTTCACTGTTGTGGGAAATCGCTCGTGTACTGGAAAAAACGTATCAGGAAGAACTGCTCAATCAGCTTCGAGAAAAGTATCCGGAAGAGTTTTCTCGACGAAAAGCGGTTTACGATCTGATAGTTAGCGCGAATCGCGTTCGTAAATTGGAAACGTTCGCTCTGAATTGGTTGCAAAACGTTGAGAGTCAGCATGTCGATTTTACAATTTATGTTTCGCCCAACGGTTCAGACGACGCTGACGGTTCGCTGTCCGCGCCCGTTCAATCTTTGGAAAAGGCGATTCAATTAACAACTGCCTGGCAAAAAGAAAATCCCGATAAAACTGCCGCAATCGCGTTGACGTCGGGAACGTATTACGTTGAAAAGACAATCAAGCTCAACGATGTGAAAAATCTGTTTATCGTTTCGGCGCCCGACGCCAAAGCGCTTTTGACAGGCGGAAAAACTCTGTTGCATTTTGCTCCTGTTACAGATAAAGACGTTCTTCAGCGTCTGCCGGAGTCCGTTCGCGGCAAGGTTTTGGAATGCGATCTCAAAGCTGCGGGCGTTACAGATTTCGGTCAGCTTCGACCTCGCGGCTACGGCGTCGGCGATACGGTCAACCCGGTTCCCAGCCTGTATGTCAACGGGGAAGCGCAGACGTTGGCGCGATACCCCAACGCCGGGGAAGAACCGCTGAAATTCGGCGCGGTTAAAGGGAATTCGTTTGGATACGACTTCGACCGCCCGGAAAAATGGCGGCTGTCGGACAACCCGGACGAGAACGACGTCTGGGCGAACGGTCTGTTTACCTGGGAATGGGCGTCGCACATTAAAAAAGTCCAAATCAATCGAGAGAAGAAGACGATGTCTGTCAACGGCGTGAATCTGACCGGGCGGTTCCATTACTATCTAATCAACATTTTGGAAGAGCTGGACGGTCCGGGGGAATACTACGTTGACCGTCAGCGGGGAATGCTGTACTATCTTCCCGCCGCCGATCAGCTTGACGCCCAGGGGCGTTTTACGGCAACGACTGAGTTTTCCGTTCTGAACGAAGCGCTAATCAAAATGATGAACTGCGAGAATGTCGTATTGAAAAATCTGACTTTGAAGAACAGCCGGGAATCAGGCATTTTGATGGAAAATTGCTTACACTGTTATGTAACAAATTCTACGATAGAACAACTCGGCGGGAACGCGGCGATTCTTCGCGGCGGTATGCTGTGCGGGGTTCTGAATTGTCGTATTCGTGAAATGGGAGCGTCCGGCGTTCGCCTTTCCGGCGGCGACCGCTCGACGCTTGCGCCGGCCTGTCACATTGTTCACAACAGTGAGATCAGCGACTTCTCCCGCATCGACCGCGCTTACGCTCCCGCCATTCATACATCGGGCTGCGGGTTTGTTATAACCAACAATCTGGTTTACGATTCGCCGCACCACGCCTTTAGAACGGACGGCAACGACATTTATGTTGCTCGGAACGAGGTTCATTCCGTCGTTTACGAGTTCAGCGATCAGGCGGGAATTGACGTCTACGGCAACCCGACCTATCGCGGTATTGTTATTGAAAGAAATTTCTGGCACGACATCAAGGGTTTGGACGCCCGGTGCGGTCAGGCGGGAATTCGTCTCGACGACGCTATTTCCGGCGTTGTTATGATGGAAAACGTCTTTTATCGCTGTTCAGGCGGTATGTTCGGCGGAATCCAGATTCACGGCGGGCACGACAACGTCTGCTATCAAAACGTTTTTGTCGATTGCAATATCGCGTTCAGCTTCAGCCCGTGGTATAATTCGCGTTATTCAGAGTTCATAGAAAGAACGTCGCAATACGTTCAAAACCCGCTGTATCAGAAAAAATATCCGACGATGGATCGAATTGATCAGACGTTCAACAGAAACTATATTCTCGAAAACTTCGCGATTAACTGCAAGACGTTCCAGAAAAACGGGAACTGGAACGTGTACCGCGGCAACTCCTTTTCGACGCCGAACATATCCGCCCCAGCCGGCACGCCGTTCAACCGCCGCGAATGGATTAAAACCGTCCCCGACGTACCGAGTTTGGAGGGTGTTGGAATTAGACAATAGGGCAGGGCGATTCCCTCGCCGCGTATTTCAAATCCGTTCCAGGACTTTTTTTCTCTCTTTCCAGTCGGGCATGAGAATTTGAATAAAGTTATAAAAGTCTCTGGAATGGTTTGGATACAGGAAATGGCAAAACTCGTGCGTTACCACGTATTCAATGCAGGACTTCGGCGCTGCGAGCAATCGCGAATTGAGCGTAATTATCTGGCGTTTGGGCTGGCACGATCCCCAGCGGGTGTTCATGTCGCGAATGCGTATTGTTGGCATTGGAACGTCGTATTTGCGGAATTTAGGATAAACGGCGATGACTGCCTCGCTGAACGCTTCAAAACGCAGCAGATTTAAGTATTTTTCCAAAAGGTTCTT
>JAZRTH010000800.1:0-6531 GCA_045651945.1 Thermoguttaceae bacterium | reverse complement strand
AATCTGATAGACCAGGTCCCCGACGACTTTCATGTCCCCGGCGCAGCTCCAGAATTCGATTCCGTTACCAAACCGAACCGGGCGACCGGTTTCCGTTGTGAACTGATGCCCGCCGCCGATAAACGAGACGCGGCAGTTCTGAATCGTAATCCGCTTGACAGAGCCGCCGCCGATTCCGTGCGCTGCGGCGTAGGCGATAGCCAGATTCTCGTAAACGATATCGTGACAACCGCCCTGGTCGATTGCGTGCTTTCGCAGAGCCATTTCAAACATCGGGCAGTCCGCCGTCGGGTTGCCCTGATGGTAAATGTAAACGCGGTGATTGTCCGGGTTGTAGTAGTAATCGTGCGGCTGCTTGAGGTCGTCCAGCGACCACTTTTTCACGCCGCAAAGCAGATGGTCGGAGTTGATTTCTTTCCCGTACGAGTCGGTAATGGCAAAGATGATGTTCCCGACGTCGCAAGGAAAGTAGAGCGGGTCGGACGGGTCGACTTCCTTGCTGACCCAAATGTTGGGCTGGATTTCCGTCCACAGCGACGGATCGGAATAGTCTTTGGAACAGTAGAATCGCGGCAGCTGGGCGGAATCGAGCAGTTTGCGGCGTTCTTCAGCCGAGAGTTTGTCGGTCTGCTTGAGCTTCTCGTCTGTTACGCCGTAGGCGCCGTAATAAATGTTCTTGCCGGGTTCTCCGCTGTGCGGTTTGAACGTCCCGCGCCACAGTCCCGTTGACTTGAACAGAACCCGGTCGCCGGGCTGGAACGCGAATGCGTTGACTTTCGCAAGCGTCTGAAACGCCGTCGATTCCGACAAGCCGTCGTTGGAATCCGAGCCGGACTCGCTGTCAACGTAATACGTCGCCGCCTGAGCGGAAACAGCAATCGCCGCTAAAAGCGCCGCCAAAAATAACAATCGCAAATGTTTCATCGTTTGACTCCATAAGTGAATAAAAGGTCATGTAAATGGTTTGCGAAATCGCAACCGCCTTTGTACAGAATCTGATTGTATCATAAAATTGATTCGAGAGTAACCCCCCCGGGGAATTAAATAATTTCCGGCGAGCCACGGGTGTTAACCCGTGGGTATACGACCATTAACCAACGAGCAAAATATAGATGTACGTTGCAAAGCCCGGGAACTAACGTTCCAGGCTCGCCTATGAATAATTTCCGGCGAGCCACGGGTGTTAACCCGTGGGTATACGACCGTCAACCAAAGAGCAAAAATAGATGTACGTTGCAAAGCCCGGGAACTAACGTTCCAGGTTCGCCTATGAATAATTTCCGGCGAGCCACGGGTGTTAACCCGTGGGTATTCGACCGTTAACCAACGAGCAAAAATAGATATACGTTGCAAAGCCCGGGAACTAACGTTCCCGGCTCGCCTATGAATAATTTCCGGCGAGCCACGGGTGTTAACCCGTGGGTATACGACCGTTAACCAACGAGCAAAAATAGATATACGTTGCAAAGCCCGGGAACTAACGTTCCCGGCTCGCCTTCCATCTAATAATCATTAGCAAAACGATTACATAAAGTTCTGCGGCGGCTGGGAATTGTCAACCGTCTTTCGTGAGAACGTTCTCTGGAACCATTCTCGAGTACTCTGGCAGATGGCGTACAGCGGCGGAATAAACGCAATGCCGACGACGGTCGCCAGAAGCATGCCTGAGAAGGTGGTAACGCCAATCGCGCGACGGCTTGCAGCGCCGGCGCCGGCGGCGACAACCAACGGCAAAACGCCCAAAATAAACGACCAGGCGGTCATCAAAACAGCGCGGAATCGCATGCCCGCCGCGGTAATGGCGGAATCGTAAACCGACTTCCCGCTGGCGCGCTGTTCTTTGGCGAACTCGACCATCAAAATGGCGTTTTTACTTGCCAAGCCGAGCAACATGACCAACCCCAACTGGGCGTAAATACTCAACGGGTATTTCCAAAGCATCAACCCGATAAGAGCGCCTAACGTCGCAACGGCGGTTGACATCATAACCGGAACCGGAATTGTCCACGATTCGTACTGGGCGACCAGGAACAGGTATCCGAAGGTCAGAGCTAAGGCGATCAGCAATCCAATCTTACCCTGGTTTTGGCGTTCCTGATAGCTCATGTCGACGTATTCAATATGATAGCCGCTTGGGAGCGGGAACGCGTCCAGTTCCGCCATGAGGTCGCCGGTGCTCTTGCCGGGCATAACTTTTGTATTGAAGTCTGCGCACATCTGCTGATTGAATCGCAGAATTCGCTGCGGGCCGACCGTGTATTTAACTGTACCCAGCGAGCTGAACGGAATCGACTCGCCCCGGACGTTTGAAACGTTAAGGTTGTTGATGTCGTCCAGAATGGAACGTTCGGAGCTGATAGACTGAATCTGAACTTTGAACGTGTACCCGCCGATGTTGAAGTCGTTGACGTAAAACGACGCCAGCTTGGATTGCAGCGTCGAGAACAGCGTTGAAATCGGCACGCCGAGCATTTCTGCTTTGACGCGGTCAATTTCCAGCGTCAGCTGGGGCGTATCGGCGTTGTAGGTTGATTGCCCGTACATGCAGGAGGGAAACAGCTGTTTGTTGTTGATTGCGCCTGTAAATTTTTTGGTTTCCAGAGACAAATCCGCAGAGTTAACATTGCTGCCCGAGGCGCACAGGTTGAATGTAACGCCGCCGGCAATTCCCAACCCCATAATCGGCGGCGGGACGAACGCCATGCCTTTGGCTTCAGAAATCTGAGCCATTTCAGCCTGAATCTTTCCCTGAATTGTTTCAACCGCTAAATCCGGGGTTTTACGCTGACTCCAGTCTTTCAAACTGACGATTGCCAGGGCGAGGTTTTCTCCCTGACCAGCCATGAAACTGAATCCGCAAACGGCAATAATGTTGTTTACGCCGTCAATTTTACTGACGCGCTGCTGGAATTCGTCCATAACTTTTTCCGTTCGCGCCAAAGAGGATCCCGGCGGAAGTTCAATGTGACACAAAACCGCGCCTTTGTCTTCTTCCGGCAAAAGCGAGGACTGAGTATGAGTGAATAAAAAGTAATTCAAATACAGCACAACTCCAAACAGAAGCGCCGCCAGCCACAGGTTTTTCGTCAAAACGCCTGAAACGAACAAAAAGACCTTCTTAAACTGATTCAGGAAGAAGTTAAACGGGGCGAAAAAGAACATCGGTTTGCTCTGTTTGTGAAGAATCAAAACGCACAACGCCGGAGAGAGCGTCAACGCATTGACGGTTGACAAACACAAAGCAATGCACATCGTAACGGCAAACTGGATGTAAATCTGTCCAACCATGCCGCCGTAGAAGCAAATCGGGACGTAAATCGCCAGCGTAACGAGCGTCGTAGCGATAATCGGTCCGGTAATTTCGTTCATGGCTTGAATCGTGCCTTCGTACGGCGATTCGCCCCGGTCAAGGTGCGTCATGACGTTTTCGACAACGACGATTGCGTCGTCAACCAACGAACCGATAACCAGAATCAAGCCGAACATGGTCAGCGTGTTGATACTGAATCCCAGCGCCATCAGGAACGGGAACGTTCCCAACAACGAGACGGGAATGGCGATAGCCGGAATAATGGTCGCACGCCAGTTCTGAAGGAACAGGTATGTAACAATGACAACCAGCGCCAACGCGATAATGAGCGTTATGACGATTTCTTCCAAAGAAATTTTAATGAACTTCGTTGGGTCGTATTCCTGGAAATAATGGACGCCGTCGGGAAAACGAACGCTCAATTCTTCCAGTCTTTTGCGAATTCCTGTAATTGTATCCAAAGCGTTGGCGTCGTTAAGACGGAAAACAGCCATAGCGACAGACGGTTTGCCGTTGGTTTTGGCAGAAGAGGAATAACCTTCTGAGCCTTTTTCAACATTTGCAATGTCTCCCAGTCGAATGACGTTGCCTTTTCCATCGGAACGAACGATGATATTTTTGTATTCTTCCGGGTCGTTGAGTCGTCCATGAACGTTGATTTTATACTGCATCATGTCGTTGGAACGTTCAACGCCGACAGAACCGGCAGCCGCCTGTTGGTTTTGGCTCATAATCGCCTGAGCCACTTCCTGGGGCGAAACGCCAATAGCAGACATGCGAAGCGAGTCGAGCCAGATTCGCATACTGTAGTCGTCTTGAGTAAACACCTGAACGAAACTGACGCCGTCAACTCGGGCGATTTCGTCTTTGACGTTCATTTTGACGTAGTTCGCCAGCTCGCGCAAGCTCATTTTATCCGTGTCTGCGGTAAACGAGAACATGCCCAAAACGTCGGTTGACTGCTTTGTTGTAACAATGCCTCGCGTACGGACTTCCTGCGGTAAAACAGGTTCTGCCAGTTTAACGGCGTTTTGAACGTTGACCTGCGCCATGTCGGCGTTAGCGCCATATTTAAATGTCAGTTTGAGTTCATACGAACCGCTGTTGGTTGACGTGGACGAATAATAAAGCAGGTTTTCAACGCTGTTGACCTGCGCTTCAATCGGCGCGGCGACAGTGTCAGCGATAACTTCTGAACTGGCTCCGATGTAAGTAGCGCGCACCGTTACCTGCGGCGGAGCAATTTCCGGATATTCTGCAATCGGAATGTTGGGAATTGCCAAACATCCTGCCAAAACCATCAAAATACTGATGACGATGGCGAATTTCGGTCGGTTAATAAAGAATTTTGAAATCATTTATTTCGCGCCTCCGTTCGCAGCAGGAGCCAACTTGACAGCGGGCGTCGCCATTGTGGGCGCCGATTCAGGGGTCTTCCAGTCCGGCGTAATCGGGACGGGCTGAATCTTGCCGTCCGGGCCGGGAACCATCATAATTTTATGAGTGCCTTCGGAAACAACGGTTTCGCCGGCTTTAACGCCAGAGGTAATGACTTGCCAGCCGTTGTCAATCGGACCCAGTTCAACGCGGCGTCTTTCAACCATGTTGTTCGGTCCGACGATGTAAACCGTATGCGTTGTACCGTCAAACATAACGGCTGAAACCGGAACGGCGGGGCGAAGGACGTCTTCCTCTTTGGACAGATACATCGTCGCAACGCCTCCAGGACGCAGGATTTCCTGGCTGTTTTTGAACGTCGTCCAAACGTAAAGCGTATTGGTTGTAGCTTGCAGCTGGTTGTCGATAAAGGAGATTTCGCCCTCTTCGTCGTACATTTGTCCGTTAGCCAGCTCAATCTTGATTTTGGCGCTTTGCTTTAAGTTGTCCAGATTCCCAAACAGCGTTGTAAAGTCGCGTTCTGAAATGGAGAAGCGGAAGTAAATCGGATCCATCTGAACGATTGTTACCATCGGACCGCTGGAAGGGGTGATGAAGTTGCCCAAGGTATGATTTACGCGTCCGGCGCGGCCGGTAATTTCAGAACGAATCGTGCAGTGAGAAAGGTCGTCTTCGACAATCTTGATATCCGCTTCGGCGGCTTGCAACTCAGCTTCAGCGCTTTTTATCTGAGCTTCACTGGCTTTATATTCCGCCGTTTGACCGTCCAGCAAACTCTTGGAGTTTTCCATCGTGTCTTTAGCGACGACGCTGCCGTTTTCGTACAGTTCTTTATTACGTTCATAGTTGTTTTGAGCGTAACGAAGTCTGGCGCTAACTTGCATCTGCTGCGCCTTGAGAGACTCGATTTTAGCTTTGATCGACTCGATTTTCGCCTTGGCGGCGTCCAGAGTCGCCTGATAACGAATCTTTTCAATTTCAAACAAAACCGCGCCCTTTTCAACCAGGTCGCCTTCTTTGAACGGCTGTTCTTCAATATTTCCGGAAACGCGAGCCAGAGTTACAAACTTCTCAATCGGCTCGAACGTCCCGACGTACTTTTTCAGAATGACGGGTTTGCGTTCCGCAACTTTTGTAACAACGACTTTGGGAGGAGCTTGCGCCGCCATTGCAGCAGCTGGATTTGGCGCGCCTTTTCCTGCCGGGGCGCCGGGTTTGGCGTTAGCAGCGCCCACTTTTGCCGGACTGGGAGCGGCTGGCGCGTTTTTATCTGCCGCAGTCGCCTGTTTGGAACCTGTAAATGTCCCGCAAAGGCACACTACAGCTATCAAACCAATAATCAGAATCAAACTGATAATGCGTTTCACGAATTTGTCTCCTTTTATACGGATTGTATAAACTTCGCAGTTTCCCCCAACGAAGGGTATACTAGTCTATTTAATATATTATATCTATTATACATCAGGAATAAATACTTGTCAAGGTGTAATAGTTAAATTTTTTAAGAATTTTTTTGGGGGGAGTTTTGAGAGGAAAAGAGAATGAGAAGCGTTTTGGGTTGATTCGTCCAATTACAAAAGCGACCATCGGGAGCGATTATAATACGTCTCGCGCGGTAGCGCGGATTGGGAGCGGCGCCTCGCCACTCGTCGCCCGGGGGCTTACGCACCCCGGCTCGCCTACGCCTTTCATTTCTTTGCGAACTTCGCGGACATCCTCCGCGTCTCCGCAGCTCCGCGTGAGGTTTCTTCGGCGGCTGATACAGCCGCGATCCAGCGGGTCGGAGCGGGTGACACGTTCTCAAGATTTTTGGAGGCTTCCGC
>JAZRTH010000799.1:0-1937 GCA_045651945.1 Thermoguttaceae bacterium | reverse complement strand
AAGAGGCAGCGCTGACAGCAGACCGATCACAAAACCGCAGACAATGTCCACCAGAACATAGATCAGCAGGGTGATGACCAGGGATCCCACATCCTTAGCCTTAAATGCGTTGGGCCACAACTTCTTCAGAAAATCCATAATATGTTCCTCCTCGTTTTTTCTTTTTTAAGCCTTTGTTTGCGGCAGTTCCCATAAAATTTGCGAACTGCCTAATGTCCCGTAGAAGGGGTTAGTCTTCGTCATCGAAAACAATCTCACCACTGCCATCGCAGTCAGGACAATCGATATCCCTGTCGCCCTCGCAAACCGGACAGGTTCCGTATCCGGAAACAACGCTTATCGAACGTATTCTGGCGCATCAGGAAAAACCGCCGCGAGACCCTCGCGAACTCCGTCCTGACACGCCCAAAGAACTGGCGTATATTATCCTCAAAATGGAGGAGAAAAAGCCGGAAGACCGATATCAATCCATGGACGAAGTTCTGGCGGCTCTGGACGCGTCGTTCCCGGAATCGACAGATCTAAATATCATGGAGAACAGCTCCAAAGTCCCAGACGTTGATCTTAGCGGCGTCCATACAGCGCCCAAAAACAGCGGAGCCTGGTCTACAAGCGTTAGCGCGGCTGGCGATACTAAAAGCGCCAACTCAAAGAGGTCGGATTCGTTTGACTTCCTGTCTGGAACGGGAATACCCGCTTCCGGGTCAATTCAACATTCGCCTCACAGTTCTGCTGACAATCATGTAAAGCCTGCCGATAAGAAATCCGCTCATTCCAAAGTCGGCAAAAAGACTGGAACCGGAAAAAAGAAATCCGGCGGCGATCCCTTGGCAAACATGCCCATGCAAACTAAAATCATCATCGGGGCGGCGATTGGCGCTGTGGTTTTGATTCTTGCTTTGGTTCTCGTGTTCTCAGGGTCTTCAGATTCAAAAACAACAGCTCCGAAGTCTGCGCCTGCCAGCGAAGCCAAATCGGACGCTTCCGCTGACAAAGCCGAAAAGAAAAATAACGAAGCTGAAAACGCCGAGGAGAATCCTGTTGATCTTGATAATCTTAATTACGAATACGATCCAAATCAATGGAATGACAATCCGGAAGAGGAAGGCGCTGCGCCAGACGCAGGCGCTCCGCCAGAGGAAAATAAATAACACTTTCAAAACGAAATTGCAGTCAAAATCAATCGAGTTTTTCTCGTCCGCAAAGCAGAAAAGCTCGATTGTTTGACATTAATATTTTATAGACGTTCGTCTATCAGTTTAGCTCTAGTCAAATTAACAAACAATCCCTTTTACCTTTTATTAATCCCATGTCAGACATTTGTTATCTTGGCGACGATTCCATCAACAGCGCAGCAATGTATCTGATCGGAATCATGACGCATTTTAATCTGTCGTTCGACAGAGTAAACAGTTCCGATTCTCCCGACGAATCGTTCACTCAGAAGCCCTACAAGCTGTATATTATTAGCGACTATCCTCGTGAACGCTTTTCAGACGCCCAGCTGCAGTACATTGCAGACGCGGTCAAAGCCGGCGCCGGGTTGCTGATGATTGGCGGCTGGGAATCGTATCACGGCAGACTGGGCGAATACCACAAAACGGTCTTGACGGAAGTTCTGCCGGTAGAAATGCTTCAGGAAGACGACCGCCGAAACTACTCTCAGCCGTGCGTTATCACGCCGTGTGCGGATCATCCCATTACCGCGGGTTTGCCTTGGAATACGCCTCCGTGCATTGGCGGGTTCAACGAATACAAGCCCAAGCCGACTGGTCAAACGATTATGAAGATTCATCGTTTTGCCATCAATCAGAGTAACGATCAGTTTGAGTTCTCGCCTATTGAAGACAAGCCATTGCTGGTTGTCGGAACGTACGGAGCCGGCAATACGGCGGCTCTGGCGACGGACGCCGCCCCGCACTGGGTTGGCGGATTTG
>JAZRTH010000798.1:0-3074 GCA_045651945.1 Thermoguttaceae bacterium | reverse complement strand
GACGTCAAAGAACCGACGGTAGGAACTGTTTGGGAAGGCATACTGCGGGGGGCTGGTCAAATATGCAAATTGCTGGTATAATGGAGGGAAATGGAGTGGGAGGCATTCGCGATTACGGGTTGTCAAACTACTGCCTACTGCCTCTTGCCTATTGCCTTATATTATACACATATTTCGAACTTAAACAATATGAACCAGCAAGAAAATAACACTGTCGAGGAAAAAACGTTCAATTTTGTGTCGATTATATGGAATCCTGTAACCCGATTTTTGGGTTCTCTGCCGTTTGGACTGACGATTTTAATTCTTCTGACTGCGTCGATGGCATGGGCGACTCGAATTGACGCTCTGTACGGATCGCAGTGTTCCGCATGGGGATTTTATCGCGCCGGCTGGTTTATCGCTCTGCTGGCAGCGCTGGCTCTAAGCGCGTTTTGCGCGGCGCTCAATCCCAAACGATGGACGAAACGCAAAATCGGGTTTATGATAATTCACTCCGGCGTACTAGTCTTGCTGGCAGGCTGCGCGATTAGCCTCATCTGGGGTTGGGAAGCCGACTTGACCGTCTACGAGGGCTGTCAAAGAAGCAAAGCCGTTTCCTCTCAGCACGTTTTGAATATTCGCATCTTCCCCAAAGACCCGGACAGCGATTTCCAGAAAAGTAATGACGCCTTTGAACAGAACGAAAAGCAGCCGAGTATAATTGACCCGCAAATCGTCAGCCCGATTGCGCCGGGTCCGTTTTCGTGGTCGCAGTACAAAAAGCTAAGCTGGTTTCCGTGGGAACTGGTCAAGCCCGCGCCGGGTCTGATTTACTCTGGTCAGGGTTCCGGTTTGAATATCAAAGTCCGTATGTTGGACTTCCGAAAGCCGTATCGGGAACTGACCGTTGACCAGACGCTCACGCTGGCGGTTCGCCCAGCGCAGAAGTCCGAAATGGCAAAGAACGTTTCCGCCTCCGACGACTGGACGGAAATCACGCTCCAGGCGTCGAGAAACATTCAGGAAGGGCTTGTCGGGAGAAGCCGCTTAACCGGCGGACAGCAGGTTACGTATCGACGCTTGACGTCGGAAGCGCAAAAGCAGTCGTTCCTCAACGCGCCGAAAAACGACGTCGACAAAGACGTCTTTACGTTCGTTCATGCTGGAAAGACGTATCAGTTTACGCTGAAGGATTTTCTGCCCGAGGGCAAGACAATCGAAGACCTTCGCAACGGCGACGACGCCCCGCTGCCAAAGGTTCCGCTGGGCGACGACGTCGCTTTGACGATGATTAACATGGAAGACGCGATGGGCGCTGCCGTCTTTGACGTTTATAAAAAAGACGCGTCCGGTCAGTACGAGAACGCCGGTTCGATGACGCTGTTGTGCCTGCTGTCGGAATTCAACCGGAACGACCCAACGAACGACGTCTATGGAGAATACTTCCGCCCGGAAACGCCAGAACAGAAGTCTGATTCAACCGAAGACAATCCCATGGCGTCGATGAGAGCCAAACTGCTCGGTCCGCGTCTGGAACTGGCGATGGATTCTTCTCGGACGATGTACTATCGAACCGTTGTCGGAAAAAGCGTTACAACCGGCGAGTTTCCGTATGCAACTCCGACGCTCGTTTTTGAGGGAACGCCGTACGCTGCGGTAGTTCAACCGCGCATGGACGCTCCCGGCGTCCGGTACATGGAAACGCCGCTGGAAGAGCAAAAACCGTCTGAAAACGATTCCGCCGCAGCTCTGCTGAGCGTTGAATGCAACGGACAGACGGCGGAACGCTGGATTACGCTGGGCGTGAACAATCCCATGTCCCCGCCGGAATGGTATCGTAACAGCGACTCTTGGACGATTCCCGTCAAAAACGACAAGGGGGAATCCCGCTGGCTGACGCTGACCATGCCGCGAAAGACCGTTGACCTCGGATTCAATCTTTTGCTGGAACGGTTTAATCGACGTCTTGATCCGGGAACGAGCATGCCGAGCCATTACTCTTCCGATGTAACAGCGCTGTATTCCAAAAACAGCAAAGGCGAGGAGAAAAAGTTTGAGCATGTCAACATTCAGCTCAACCAGCCGGTCAACTTCGTCAATCCGAATAACGGGCAGTCGTACCGGCTTTATCAGTCCTCGTTTAACGGACCGCTGGACAAGTCTGGAGAACTGGCAAAATGGGTCGTTAAAAATCAGACGGTTAAAACCAACGCGTCTGCGCCGCTGTACTCGTCAACGTTTACCGTCAATTACGACCCCGGCCGCGGCTTGCTATATCTGGGCTGCTTGATGATTTGCGCTGGAATTGGAGCGTTGTATTATCTTAGAGAACCGAAAAAGGAAAAGAAATCCGATGCCCCGACTGCATCGCAGACGTCCGGCGCTAACGTTACAACGGCGGGAATTCTTTTGGCAGTCGCTTTATCTGCGCTGTTGTCGTCGAACGCTATAGCGGACGATTATTCTTCGCTGGCAACGCTGCCGGTTCTGGATTCAGGGCGCGTTGAGCCGCTGTCAACCGCCGCCGTTGAAGCGGTAAAGAGCATTTGCGGGACGGATTCTCCGCGGTTCTCGCTGGACTCCGCGCAACTAACCGGGGAACTGTCTGCGGACTCGGCGGCGAGAATAACCCGCTATTTTACCGACGGCGGAAAGACAAAGAAGTTCTCGGCGTTGGAACTGTATATGCTCTGGCAGATAGAGCCGGAGGTTTGGGAGCATATCCCGTTTATTGTGTGTAAAAATCCCGACTTGCGGCGTCTGCTGGGCGTCCCGCTGGTCGACAAGAACGGAAAGGCGTTGAAGTATGTCTCGCCGCGGCAGGCGTCCAAGTCAACGATACTCCCGGAGTACCGATATAACCTCGAACTGCAGATTCAGACGGAACAGCGGGCGGGAATTCAGCATCAGCAGTCCAAGCTGGAAAAGTCCATAATTAAGCTCTTTGACGCGGTTGAACTGTACCGTAAGATCACGTTCTATCCGCCGGCGTCACAGAACCCCCGTATGGCTTGCGCTCCCATTGTCGCCCGGCTTCTGCAAGATCAACTCGCCGGTTGGGGAATGCAATTGCAAGCTGCCTTGTCAACGTC
>JAZRTH010000797.1:0-10539 GCA_045651945.1 Thermoguttaceae bacterium | reverse complement strand
TTGCCGCCGTTCGCGCTCAGATGTTTGAATGGCAGCAGATGGGGCTGGACCCTCCGCCAATCGTTGAGGAGCATTTACGAACTGCCACCTCTGCGTTGGGCAGAGCAACCAGAAATATGTACGGTCCTTCGCCCATTGACGGAATTCTTCATCCAGAAATTATTACATCCGAGTCTATAGAAGGGGCGGACGCCGCTTCCGCTCCGGTTCAGGTTCGCTATCCGGAAGACGTAGCCGCGTTGGTTCAGGAATCCATGACCTCGCTTCAGTACGCTCTGGAAGCCGCCAACGTGCTCACTTCCAATTACGTAGCCAGGCGTCTGGCTATTGTTGGTTCGCCCTCCAAGCTGGCGGATTTGGGCTGTTCCCTGGGAGACATCATCCCCGCAGAACCGTTTTCATCCGTGTTCAAAAGCGCGTTCCAAACCGCTCGGGTTGACATCAACTGGCGAAAGCTTGATCAGCTGTCCAAATACCAGGAACGCTGCATCAAGCAGATGAAATGGTGCAAAAAGAACAACGTCAAATGCGCTGTCGGTCCGCTGATTCGTTTTGAAGATATTTTCTTCCCGGAATGGCTGACGCTCTACGCAGACGATTTCGACGCGATTTGCGATTTCGTCCGCACGTACGTCGTCAAATGCGTTGAAATGTTCGGCGAGTACGTCGACATCTGGTACGCCGCATCTAAAATCAACGTCAGCGAAGCCCTCGGATTAAACGAAGAGCAGCGCGCTCAAATTACCGCAATTGTTCTCGAAACGCTCCAGCAGCAAAAAGTTACGGGAGACGTCGGCATCAGCCTGTCTCAGCCGTTTGACGAAAATCTTGGACGCGTCAACAGTTGCTTTACGGCGTATTACTATGCGGAAGCCCTGTTCAACAGCGGTTTGAAAATCGACTTCATCGACCTCAACATGGACATCGGCTTCAACGGAGACGGCACACAGGATCGCGACCCGCTCCAGTACAGCAAACTGCTCGACGGCTGGGTCAACGCCGGAATTCCGATCAGCATTTCCCTGTCCGTTCCTGGGATTAAAGATTCTCCCGCCAATCCCAAGCTCAAAATGCCGTACTGGTCTGGCTGGACGTATCAAATTCAGCAGAACTGGCTCAAACGCTGCCTGCCGCTGTTTTGGGCAAAGCCTCGAATCAAACAGATTATCTGGAACACGCTTATCGACCCGCAGGAATCCGGACTTTTCTCGACGGGTCTTTTCGACGTCCAAGGGCGCAGCAAGCCGGCTTTGAAAGTCTTTATTGGTCTGCCGAAGATGTTTGAAACAAACTGAGAGCGTATTGTCAGCTCAACTCGTTTTTTCATTTTTCAAAAGGAGCGTTATCATGCAGCGCTTTTATACCGTCTTGACCTTATGTTCTGTTTTGTTTGCCGCTGCGGTTGGGAATGCAGACCAGAATGTTACATCTGATAAACTGACGCCTCGAAAATGCTGTATTGATTTGTTTAGCTCTGAAATCGCTTTGAAATTTGAAGTTATGTTTCGAACCGGCAAATACGACTTCAAACCTGTCGGGACGCTAAAGCAGACGGCTTTGCATTACGCCGCCGTTCAAAACAACGCTCGTCAAGTTCAGAAATGCCTCGAATTGGGCGCGGACGTCAACGCGAAGAATTATCTGGGCAGAACTCCTCTGACCGCTCTGTTAAGCAGTACGTATGAACTTGACTGCAGTTGTCAGGGTTCTTTCTCTATTCGTTCTGTTGACTTTACAAACGTTGTCGATATTCTTCTTTGTAACGGCGCGGACGTCAGCGTTTCTGACAACATCGGGAAAACAGCGATCGACTACGCGATCTATCAGGGCAATCTGGATATTGTCAAAAACCTGATCAAACACGGAGCCAAACTGCCGACAGACCGCCCGGAATGGAGCGGCGTTCTGGCAGAAAATATAGATTATTCTCCCGAGATGATTCAATTTCTCATTGATCGCGGCGCGGACGTCAACGGGAAAAAAAGACGGGAATCTGTTAAACTTCAAACGCGTCCAGATTTCCCCTTCCAGCCGGGAAACAATTATTATCCATTATATATACAAATAGAGCGTAATAACTGGTCAGCGGCTAACTGTCTTATTGCAGCAGGCGCAGACGTAAACGCCCAAAACACTTACGGTCAGACGGCTCTTCATGCAGCCGCTGAAGAGGGGTCTTTGGAAATGGTAATGCGGCTTGCGGATTGCGGGGCGGATTTACATGCAACAGACGAAACAAACTGGACGGTTCTTCATTTTGCCGTACAGAGCGGCAATCCTCAATTAGTCCAATGGCTTATTGAACAGGGTCTGGACGTTAATGCCAAAAACGATGGAGAGGAATTGCCAATCGACAAGATTTTCAATTTTAGATCAATAAAGTCTCTGGATAAACGTGAACTCAAAAACACCGTTGACCTTGTCAACCTTTTACTGGATAACGGATCGCCAATCAACGACAATCAAAAAAACAATTGGAAGTGGGTTGCGCTGGCATATCGATGTAACGATTTGGATCTGCTCAAAAAATTGGCAACGCGCGGATTAAACGTCAAAGAGGCGTTTCAAGCCAACTGTCGAGATGAAGACGACCACTTGGATATATTGCGTAAAACCCCTTGCGAACTGCTTGCTCCTTTGGCAAACAAACAAAAAACAGAGCAGCAAAAAGCTATTCTCAAGTTTATTCTTGACCAGAACATTGTACCGGACAAAAAAAAGCCGGCTTTATTTAACGATGCGGTTTCCAATAAACAATACAAACTGGCAGAACTGTTATTCGAATCCTGGAAGGACGTTTTAAATCCGCATCTGATTTACATTTCAGACGACAATTCTTCTGCCCGGTTTGACAAAGACCTGTTTCTTGGCGATGTAATAATCGTTGATCTGAGAACAAACGACATAAATAAACGTTACAAAAAAGCCGGGCAATTGACGCCTGACCAAATGCAATGGCTTGCAGACCGCGACCCCGATCCTTATTTGCCGGGAGAACGCGGACAGAACGTTCTTTTTCAGGCGGTTGAATGCAACAACCTGGATTTAATAAAATACTTCGCCAAGCAGGGCGCCGATATGAACGTCAAAGACGCCGACGGACAAACGCTTCTGTTTTTCGCCGATAAATGGGAAACGATCAAATGCCTCATCGACGCCGGAGTTGACCCTAACGCCCAAAACCTGGTCGGTGGAAGATTCTTCAATGGCAGATATTTTTATGATTATGAATGGCTAACTCTTAATCGATTTAAATATATTTACTCCTTGATACAGGACGATATACAGGACGATAAACATTTCTTTTCTGATACGATTTCCGCCTGGAAAGAATCCGTCTTTCTGGGAAAACAGCGAATTCAAATTGTGCATTGGCTTGTATTGCAGGGTTACGATTTAAGAGAATTGGACAATGCAACAAAAGAAACTCTGATTCTCGACGCAACGTCGTTTTCAGACAATTCTCCGGATTATTTCGATTTCAGCTTTGATAATATATCCCCAAGATATTTACGGTATATAAAACGTCAGATAAGTCAAATTGACTTCTTTCGCTCACCGGAGTCTCTAACGGAACAGGGGTTGGCTTTAGCGTTGTCTCCCGTTCAATGGGAAGCGTTAAACGTTTCCCTTCAAATAGCAAATAACTTAAAGAACAGCTTTTCAAACAATTGTGATTTATCGGAATTTCGATTTCTGATTCAGCACGGAATATTCAAAAACAAAGAAGTGGTTGATAGAGCGTTTAACGCCCATATTTTTAGATTTATTTACAACGAGTATGAGCTGAGAACAATACAAATATTGCTTGATTATGGCGCAGACGTCAATATATATGGAAGTTTCGCCTGGGCTTGCTTATTGGAAAGTCCAGGAACGCTTTTGGACTGCGCTTTGAGAAGCGGGGATATGGAAATGACGCAGGACTTGATTTGCCGCGGCGCCAAATACATTAAAAACGATTCAGGTAAAACCGTTCTAACGGAAGGCGTTTATCAATGCCCTAACTCGGAACTTATTAACTGGCTTATCAGACAGCCGGACTGTTTGAACTATATCAAACGTCATCCGGCGACTTTTATAAAAAGCGCTCTTCTTGAGGGTAATTATCTGTTAATTCAAATCGTTCTTGATAACGGATTTAATTTGAAAAAAGTCCTCGATAAATATTCCGACAGGATTCTTTCTGATATTGTTAAGATGGGATCCCCAATGGATATTCAATGGCTTGTTGACCACGGCGTTGATGTGAAAAAAGCGTCGGTTATTTTCTATGCGGTAAAATGCAATCGGCTGGATATGGTTAAAGCTTTGATCAAATGCGGAGCAAACCTTGACGTTGTCGTAAAAGAAGGTTCTTTTACTCATACTAACAAGGGAGTAACGCTTGCTCACGCGGCGGCGCAGTGCGGCGATTTGGAAATGGTTAAATTCCTGGCTGACAACGGCGTTGATTTTAACGCGGTCGACAGCAAGGGAAACGCCCCAATTCACGCCGCAAGCAAATATGGCAACGTTCAAATTTTAGAATACCTTCTCGATCGCGGCGCGGACGTCAACGCTAAAAATAACGACGACGAAACGCCGCTGGACATTGCCGAGAAGGAATCCATGGAAGACGCTGTCGAGATTTTAAAAGAGTATCAAAAAAAGAAACAAGCCGCCAAGACAATCCAGGATTAGAATCAAGAGCGTTTGGATAAAGTTTGACATTCTGTTGGAGCGCGGGAGGAAAGCGACGCGAAACTCCCGCTTTTTAGCTGCGGGGCTATTATTGACAAGACGCCAACAGATTCATTCTTTGCGATTTATCAACTGTCTATTCTTTTTATTTATCGTACACATTTTATTTGACCTATACTATCATCAATATCATACTCTCTATCAAATCTGTTTATCTTCTCCATTTTCAAGCCTCTATTCCCCATTCTCTATTCTCCAAATGTTAATTTAGATAGTCTTTTTGGTTTTTAAATTTTTTACTAAAGTTTTTCTGTTCTCTGAAGGCGCTCTGGACGATAATACATGTACAACCAAACATCACAATCAAACAGAAGGTATCTATGGCGTATGGACGCGCTGTGGAAAATTACAGAATCATGTTCCATAAAAGTGGATTCATATCATCCACTATGGAACAATAGGGCGCTGTATAACCTTAAATTAATTCACGGAGGAAATAATGACCGCAACACGAGTCTCCCCAGATGAAGTTGCCGCGTTATGGGAACGTTACAAAGCCGATCCGAAAAATACTGACTTGCGGAATAAAATAGTTGAAATCTATATTCCGCTGGTTAAATATCATGCACAACGCGTATGGTCCAGACTGCCAGACGGCGTAGATATTGACGATCTGACCTCTTCAGGAATTTTCGGTTTAATTGACGCTGTCGAGGCGTTTGATCTTAACCGAGACGTCAAGTTTGAAACGTATTGCGCTCCGAGAATTCGCGGCGCTATGCTGGACGAACTTCGTTCCATGGACTGGGTTCCGCGCTTGGTCAGAACGAAAGCCAAACGGCTTGGCGAAGCGACTAAAGCTCTGGACGAAAAGCTTGGACGTCAG
Organism: Thermoguttaceae bacterium; assembly: GCA_045651945.1. Lineage (GTDB taxonomy): Bacteria > Planctomycetota > Planctomycetia > Pirellulales > Thermoguttaceae > RUG11551. The sequence continues at coordinate 4,970 of JAZRTH010000797.1, read as the reverse complement.
CCAACCGATCAGGAATTGGCAGACTATCTTCAGATTTCCGTCGAAGAGCTTAAAAAGCTGACCGCCAGCGCAACTGCCGTCAGCGTCGTCAGTTTGAATAAAAAGTGGTCTGAAACAGACAGTTCCAAAGAAGTTAGCGAATTAGACATTCTCGAAGACATGAAGGGCGAAGATCCCACCGAACGATTGCAGAAAATCGACACCATGCGTCTGGTAACAAAAGGGCTTAAACGTAACGAACGGCTCATTCTGTTGCTGTATTACTATCAGGACATGACCATGAAGGAAATCGGCGCTACGCTCGACCTGTCCGAAAGCCGCGTCAGCCAGATTCATTCCAGCATCGTTCAGCGTCTTCAAATGCAGCTGTCCAAACGCCGCCCGGAATTCGCCGCCTAACGCGAAAAAACCTTATCATGATTACTCAACTTACTGGCAAGCTGACGCTGTTATACGACGATTGGGCGGGAATAGAAACCGGTCCGTTTGTATACGAAGTGTTTATCCCGGAATTCGCCCGGCGTCAGCTTCAAGGGAAAGTCGGGGAAGAGGTTCGATTCTATACCATCGAATACATCGAAGGGAACGCTGCGCAAGGCGGGCGTTTAACCCCTCGAATTGTAGGGTTTCTCTCTCCGGCAGAACGGGAATTCTTTGAACTGTTCTGCTCCGTCGACGGCGTCGGCGTAAAGAAAGCTCTTCGCGCCATGGTCAGACCGGTTCGGGAAATTGCCGCTGCTATCGAAGAACAAAGCGCCAAAACGCTTGCCGCGCTGCCAGGCATCGGTCCCGCCTCTGCGGAACGGATTATCGCCAAACTGCGCCGCAAAGTCCCGAAGTTCGCTTTGATGATCGCTCGCGATACAGACAAAGGCGACGTCGAAATCGCCCCAGACATTGTCGGTGAAACCTATGAAGCGCTCCTTTCGCTGGGTCATTCCGAATCCGACGCCAGACGTCTTATCGACAAAGCTCTGGAATCCAAAAAGAAGTTCAAAGACGTTCAGGCGTTGCTCATGGAAATCTATCAACAGCAGAGGTAAAGGGAATAGGAAAAGGATGAAAGGCGGTAACGAAGCGACCAACGGGAGCGTAGTTACGCTTAGGCGAGCCACGGGTGTTAACCCGTGGGTTAGAGCGAAGCGAACGTAGTTGACTCACGCGCCTCAATATGGTATAATAATTCTATTATTCAAAATTACTCCCAATTCCATATTCCCTCAGCTATGCCACGCGAAGCTATAATTCACAATTCTGACGACGACGATTCCCAGGATCAGTTTGACAACAACAATACTGACGCGAAGTCCGCGTTGCAGCGCAATGAAGAAGATTCCGCATTGCGTCCAAAACGCATGGACGAGATGATCGGTCAGCGGGATGTCTTCGAGCGAATTAAAATCACCGTCGACGCAGCTCTGAAACGTCGCGAACCGCTGGGGCATATTCTCTTCGACGGGCCTCCCGGATTGGGCAAGACGACGTTCGCGATGTGCATTCCAGCAGAAATGGGCGTCGATTTCCAAATTGCCTCCGGCGCGACGCTCAAGGCGCCTAAAGACCTCATTCCGTATCTAACCAACGCTACGGAACGGTCGGTTTTGTTTATCGACGAAATTCACCGTATGCAAAAGGCGGTTGAAGAGTTTCTTTATCCCGCCATGGAGGATTTCCGAATCGACCTGACGCTGGGCGAAGGCGTCAACGCCCGAACGCTCAACATGCAGCTCAAGCCGTTTACGGTTATCGGGGCGACCACCCGCGCCGGTCTGCTTTCCGCCCCGCTGCGTGACAGATTCCAGATGCGTGAACATCTGGATTTCTATACGAACGAAGAGCTGGCGTCGATTATAACCCGCAACGCTCAAAAACTCTCTGTCGGCATGGACGACGAAGCGGCGCTTGAAATCGCCCGACGCTCTCGCGGCACGCCTCGCATTGCCAACAACCGTCTGCGCTGGGTGCGAGACTACGCCGTCAGCCGCGCTCATGGATTTATCAATTTAGAAGTCGCCCAAAAAGCGCTGGAAATGCAGGGCGTCGACATTCTCGGTCTTGACCCGCAGGACAGAAAGTATCTCGACACGATTCAGCGCGTTTTCGCCGGCGGCCCCGTCGGGGTAGAAGCGGTCGCTCATACGATGAACGTTTCGCCCGACACGCTGGTTGACGAAGTCGAACCGTTCCTGTTACGCAGCGAACTGATCGTCCGAACTCGTCGCGGCAGAATTCTAACAGAACAGGCGATTTACCATCTCAAATCTATTAGCAGAAAATAGAATAGTCCGTATCTGAGGGCGTTTGCCAGGTCAGTCCGTTCACGGATTTTACGGATTAGACGGATTTTCGCCGATTGGTTATTTTTGCTTCTTACGAATTTCTCTCCCCTTACTAAAGTTTTTTGGAAAGGGGGGAGTTTGAGGGGAAGAACCTTTTTTTCAAAAAAGGGCGGCGAGGCGCCGCTCCCATTCCGCGCTACCGCGCGCCTGCCAAAAGTCGCTCCCGTTGGTCGCTTGCGTAAACCGTTAAGAGGCGTGCATACCAAAATGACGAAGCCGAAAAACTCCTCTGGATGTAGCCCGGCTTCGGGCTACTGTCTTTGTCAAAGAAAACCTTTGTTCAGCCTGGTTCGCGGGCGTGTCTCCGCCGAAACGTATTTTTCATTTTGCGGACTTATGTCCGCGATCCAGATAGGTTTTCGGCTGCGGCGGAGGGTGTCAGCGAGTCTTGTTTTCTTTTTGCGGACAGCATGTCCGCGAACCAGCAGGGCGGAGGCGCTTTCCTGCGAAAGAGATTTTTGGAAGCTTCCGCCGCAAGCGTTCACTAATTGATAACTTTGCGAACTTCGCGAACTTTGCGTGAGTTTTTTCCGAGGACTCTACGCGCCCCGGCTCGCCTAATCATCATCTTTTCACCTCTTGCATTTCAAAAAATGTTATCTATAATAAAAATATACTAAGCAATCTAACGTTACAGAGAGGGTTTCGGTCATGTTAAATTATATCAGTTCAGTAGTGCGTTGTTTTACGACTCAGCGGGGCGACTATTCCAGCCGGACAAGCTGCAAGACGTTCTGGGGATTCGCCCTCGTTCTGACGGGGTTGTACGTTCTGTTATTTACCATCGCGTATAATTTAACGCGATACTACAGCGCGTTCTGGGGCAGCGTCGTCTTTTTTGCATCGCTCGTTTTGTTAATCGAATTCATTCCGACAACCGTCGCGGCAATGGTCCGACGTTTGCACGACAGAAACCATTCCGGTTACTGGGCAATCCCTTGTTTTCTCATTCCCGTTGTCGGCTGGACGGCTGGCGCCATTTACGCGTTTGTCCTGCCCGGACAGGCGCAGGAGAACAGCTATCCCCGGCAAAGCGACAGCGTCCGACCGTTCTGGAAACACAAACGTTTTTGGTTTCTCCACGCGGCAGCAGTACTGGTTGCATTAACTCAGTTCCCGCTTTCATCTGTAACAATTACAGAACGCTCGCATTATATTACTCAACCAAGACGCCCGGACGGAAAAGTCGATTACGCCAAGGCGATGTATGAGAAAATGGAGCCGTTATTTAAGAATCCGGAAGAGAACGGCTTTCGACATCTATGTCAACTTTACGGCGCGAAAATTATTGACGACGTTCCCGAAGACAAAAGCTGGAAAGCCGCCTGCGAACAGCTTCAACTCGACCCGAATCTCAAGCCGAAGTACGACAAGATTCCCGACTTCAGCAAATATCTTGCTGAAAATAAAATTGACGTCAAAAAGCTTAATTTCGATAAAGCTGAATTTATTCGGCAAAATACACAATATGCAGACATTGAATTAGATCCGGACAAAAACGCGGACGATCCGTATTTTCAAGAATCGTTAGCTAAAGACGTCTATGAATTTTACAAACAAGCGTTGTCTTCCGGTCCTGCTTGGACGTCTGATCAGCATTCCATTGCTTCTCAATGGCTGGACGACCATGCAGCAGAACTGGACGCATGGTCGAAGGCGATTCGCATGCCGGTTTTTCAATGTCCATTTGAGTTTAAATCTCCTTTTATAACTTCACTATTGCATTACGGCAGCATTAGACTAATTGTTACACATATATTTAATATGCGTATTCGTCGTTCAGTTGGAGATGGGAATATTGACCAGGCTCTGGACGACATGGAAACGCTGCTTCGTTATGCTAAACGAGTCGAAGAAGGTTATAACTGTCTTGTAACAGGACTGATTAATCAAGCTATCGCCGATACTGTATGGGATTCTGTAAAAGCAGCCCTTCGAATGCCCGGTTTTTGCGAGTCAATGACCGACGCGCAATGGGATCGTCTGAACAAGCTGGCTGCACAGAATTATCTTGTCGATTTAAAAACCATCATTGATGGCGAATTAATAGGCATATACGACGCTGTTCAGCATTTTGTATTTGACGGCGGCGTTCACAACGGAAGTTATGCAGAAGTGGCAATTTCTAGATTATTAGACGTAGGCATTTTGTCTGTATTTGAGGTTTTTATATATGATACAATTATTCCGCCTTATTTCCTGCTCGTGGATGAAAATATCGTTCGAGAACGGTTTTACCAAAGTCGTCTGCGCCTTGAGGACGCTTGTTTTGAGAACGATCGCGCCATTCGAGATCAAAAGCTTAAGGAATATTATGAATTCCTGTGCTCTGACAGCTCTTCTCCGTTTCCTGATTGGCTGACAATCCGAAGACGTTCCTGTTCATCTGCCGAGACAACATTATTTCCCCCTGCTAATATTGCTCTTCATTCACGAGACAGATATTCCGCAACTCAGAAGCTGGTTCAGGTCGCCATTGCAATAGAGCGCTATCGAGTCAAAGAAGGTCAATATCCCGAGTCGCTTGAGCAGCTGACCGATAAATACTGGGACGAGAAAAAGCAAGGGTCAATTCGTTTCGATCCCTGTTCCGGAAAAGACACGTTGGGATATCGGCTCAACGCTCAGTCA
>JAZRTH010000796.1:0-6995 GCA_045651945.1 Thermoguttaceae bacterium | reverse complement strand
TTTTAGTCCAAAATTGGGTCAATTACCTTATTTTTTCTCGCAATCGACATTGTTCAAAGGCTATTTTTCCAGACATGATCGCTTTTTTCCGACTGGTTCGATTCCCTGCCGTTTTTACCGTCCTCGCCGATTGCGCGATGGGGTTTCTGTTTACGTGCAGAAATCCAGGGGAAAAAGAGTGGATCGCCTTCGCGCTGATATGTGCTGCGTCCGTTTGCCTGTACTGGTTTGGAATGGCGTTTAACGACATCGTCGATGCGGATCGGGACTCGCTTCATCCGGTTCGATGTATGCGCCCAATCCCGTCCGGGCAGATAAGCCCCGCGGGAGCATGGCGGATAGCAGTAATCCTTTTGCTGATTGGAACGTTCAGCGGGAGCGTCCTTGCTTGTTTGTTTTCGTCGAAATTGACAATTGCGGCTCTTGCGGGTTTGATAAGTTCAATAATCCTGTACGATTACGCCTTTAAGCCGCTTTGGTTTGCGCCGCTGATTATGGGATTGTGCCGAGCGTTCAACATCCTGTTCGCCATGAGCGTTTTTTACAATCCGGAAACGGTTAACGGGTCTGCGCTAGCGCTGGTTTTGACAGCTTATTGTGTTTATATTCTCGGCGTTACGTGGTTTTCCCGGTATGAAAATGCCGATGAAGAAAACGGGTGGTTACCAGATGAGGACGAGTCGGAGTCCGGCGAACGCAAAGCGCCTCAAGCTCCGTGGACGCCTGTTGCGTGGCTTTCCGCGCTGGCAATTGGCTTGGGCGTTTTGACTCTTATGCCGTTGGCGGACTTGATTCCAGCGGAAAATCAGTATCCGATTTTTGCTCAAGATCCGATTCGATGGCGAATGTTAATTGGCGTTTTGGGGTTGATGGTCGGTTTCCGCGCCTTGCAAACGCTGCTGTTAAATAATCCCCAGGCAATCGGTCCGATTGTCGGCTATTGCCTGACGACTTTAATTGTTTTAGACGCCGTTGTCGTTTGCCTTGTCCATAATCCGACTGCGTCAATTTGCATTGTCGGTTTGTTAATACCGGCAATTGTACTTAATCGAATAACCTATATTACCTGAGTAAACGAGAACTTAACGTCTTCGTTTAACCCCCTATAGTAATCGTGCTTCGTTGGAGACTCCTGCTGGGAACCGTTATTATCGGTCTGGTATGCTTTCTGGGCTGGTTGGACTGGTATTTCGAAAAGCAGTTTGGCATTGTTGGCATTGGTCTGCTTCCTCTGTTGATAGGATTGCTAATTCCATCGTGCGCTGAACTGATAACGCTTTCTCGTTTGGCGGGAGCGCGTCCTCAGCGGCTTCTGGTTTATCTGTGCACGCTGCTTGTTGTAATCATGAGCTGGCTTGCGCCGATAGCGTCCGGCTGGGCGGAAAGAGCGTTGACTCAGGTCAGCCGTCCGCGAATGGAATTTTTAATGCACGCCACCTGCGGGTCGTGGGCGTTTGCAGCTCTGGGGATTTCCTTGATACTGGTGTTTATGACAGAAATTTATCGATTTCAGCGCCCCGGCTTCTCGCTGATTCACGTTGCCGCGACGATGTTTACGATAGTTTATTTAGGGGTTCTGTCAGTATTTTTGATTCAGATCCGACTTGTTGGCGGAATCGGCTATTTGGTAACGTTTTTGTTGGCAGTTAAAATGGGCGACACCGGCGCGTATACGATTGGTCGTTTGTTTGGTCGAACGAAAATGGCGCCGGCGCTCAGTCCCGGCAAAACAATCGAGGGCGCGGTGGGAGCGCTGTTTTTCTCCTGCTTTACGTCCTGGCTGATGTTTTGTCAGATTCTGCCGTACTGGTCAACTACATTCCGATCTCATGGAGTTCAGGGTCTTACCACTGGAATTCCGTTTGATTGGCTGATTTTTGGAATATTGATTGGATTTATCGGCATGATGGGCGACTTGGCAGAATCCATGCTCAAGCGCGACGCTCAGCGGAAAGACTCCAGCCTTTGGATGCCGGGCTTTGGCGGCATTCTGGATATTTTGGACTCTATCCTTCTCGCCGCTCCGGTTGCCTACGCGCTGTGGGCGTTTGGAATTGTCGTGCCGTAAATTTGGAAGCGAATAGCTCAACTTGCAACTAACAAAATGAACGAACTTGAACAATATTGTTTATCGGTAGCTCAGGCGGCGCGGGAAGCGTCGCGAAAGATGGCGTTGGTTTCCGGAACGCAAAAGACGCAATGGCTTAAAGCGTCCGCCGCCCGGCTCAGAGCGGAAACGGAAACGCTTTTGGCGGCAAACAAACTCGACTTGGACGCCGCGCCCGGTTACGGGCTGACGTCTGCGATGATCGACCGCCTGACGCTTACTCCTCAGCGAATCGAAGGCATTGCAGTCGCGCTGGAAGAAGTGGCGGCTCTGCCCAACCCGGTCGGCGGAATCATTCATTCTACGATTCGCCCGAACGGGATTGAGGTTCAGAAAGTCCGCGTTCCGCTGGGCGTGATCTTTTTCATTTACGAGTCCCGTCCAAACGTTACCGCCGACGCTGCCGCTTTGTGCGTCAAGTCTGGCAACGCGGTTATTCTCCGCGGCGGGAAAGAGGCGATTCATTCCTCGCAGGCGATTGTCAACCTGCTTTGCGAAGAGGCGATTAAAGCCGGACTGCCGGAAAACGCGATTCAGTTTGTCAACACGATTGACCGCGACGCTGTCGGGTATTTCCTCAAGCTCAATCAGTATATAGACGTCTGCATTCCTCGCGGGGGCGAAAGCCTGATTCGCCGCGTTACCGCCGACGCCACCATGCCGGTTATCAAGCACTTCAACGGGAACTGTCACGTTTATATTGACCAATCCGCCCCGGAAGACATGGCTGTCAAGATTCTGCTCAACGCCAAAACGCAGCGCATGGGCGTCTGCAACGCGGCGGAATCGCTGGTTGTACATCGCGGATGCGCCGAACGCCTTCTGCCGGTTCTGGCAAAGGCTCTGCAAGACAAAGGCGTCGAAATTCACGGCGACGAGACAACCGCCCGGCTTTGTCAAAACATCGTTCCCGCGACGGAAGAAGATTACAAAACCGAATACCTCGGACCGAAAATCTCCTGTATCGTTGTCGACAGCATTGAAGACGCGATTGAACATATCAACAAATACAGTTCCGGACATACCGAAGCGATTGTAACGCAAGACCTCAACGCCGCGCGGCTGTTTACTCAGGCGATTGATTCCTCTGCCGTCATGGTCAACGCGTCCACTCGCTTTAACGACGGCGGCGAGATCGGCTTGGGCGCTGAAATCGGGATCAGCACCGATAAACTTCACGCCCGCGGTCCCTGCGGCCCCGAAGAACTGACGACCTATAAGTACGTGGTTTATGGCGACGGACAAGTTAGGGAATAGAAATGGAAGGCGGTAATGGAGTGAGCGCTAGCGAACGAAATTACGCTTCCAAGAACCGCGTAGCGGTTCAATTTTGAAGGAATAATGGACAAACCTGAGAGCAATCCTGTCGACACAACCGACGCTCGTACGCCGTACGACGTTATTCGTCCGCACGAGTTGACGAACTACGCCCTGATGGAACTCAAGACGCTTTTGGAAAAGGCGGCTTTTGAGCTGGGGCGGGATTGGAGTCAGCGGCTGCGGGACAGAATCGTTGTGTCCGTTGACCGCGTCGCGGCTCGACATTGGAAAGACGTCCGCGCCTGGATTGCTCCGTCGGAACCGCCGCAGAAACAAACCTGGTTCCCGCTCTCGTTTCAGTCGGACGCGCTGGGGGCGCAGGACGCGATTGTTTTTCCTGCTGCGATGCTGTCGAACATGTTTGACCGCTTAACCGGCGGTCAGGCGGAACCAACCGTAGACGGAGCGCTTTCCACGCCGCTGACGGCTCTGGAACTGCGATTGCTGAATCGCATTGCCGAGTCGTTTTCCGCTCAATGGCAAAAGTCGTGGGAGAAGTTTCTGCCGTTAAACATTCAGTCTGTTACATCCTTTAAACCGTTTAATTTAGAGGACGGCGACCCCTGCGCGATCTGCGAGTTTGTCGTCCGATGGTCTCAGACGAGCTTGTCGTTTTATCTGATTCTGCCGTATTATGCGGTCGCCGACTTGGACCGTCGGCTGGACAGAAGCCGTCTGGACTGGCTCAACGACTTTTCCGACCCCTCGCCGACGGTACCCGCTGGCGTGCGTAAATCGAAAATTCGCCTGAGCGTTTTAATGGCGCGCTCGTCCATTACGGTTGAAGACCTGCTCCAGCTTTCCCCCGGCGACATCATCGCTACCGACCAAAGCGCCGATTCTCCGATTGAAGTCTATATTCAAGACAAACTCAAGTTCCTCGCCGCTCCCGGTCAGCTCCACGGTCAAAAGGCGATAGAAATTCTGTCGTCGCCGGAGGAGTAAAAAGAGACTGCACAAAGTGTGACATTTCGGAGTGCGAGAGTGAAGCGTAAGCGGAACTCTCTCTTTTTTGTAGCGAGCGATAGCTCGCGTTTTTCTTTTAAAAGGTTCTAGCGTTTTCGACGTCGAAACGTTTTTCGGCGCTCTCGTCGTTTTTCGAAAAGCGGGAGCTTTGCTCCCGCACTCCGAAACGAAGCGCCCATCTTACCCGTTTGCGTGAGTTCAAAGTCTCTTATTAATCCTGGCTATTTCGATTAATGTCGTTAAGAATGACAATTGCGTCCTGACTGCCTAAATCAGCGGCGCGATACAAAAGCTCTACGCCTTTTTGACGCTCTTCCTGGGACGGTTCATGACCGTTGGCGCCTATGAGCAGATCCGCCGCCCGAAAGAACATTGCAAAAGCGCTGTTTAATTCAATTCCCCGGTCAATCCAGAGCTGCATTTTTTCAGAGTCGTTTCCAAATTCTACCCATGATATAAGAATCAGATGGTTGCAGGCATGAATATTCCCTTTGTCAGCGGCTTGCTTTAACCAATCCATTGCTTCTTCCAGGAGTTCTTTTTTTCTGTTTTGATCTGTTTCTTTAACCGAGTTGTCATAAGCCATACCGCCTAAAAACATCATTGCCATCGTTTGACCGGATTTCGCCGCTTTACGAATCAGTTCAATTCCGTTCTGTTTATCCTGCGGGTTGTCGCTCATATACAATGTTTTACCAGCGTCAGCCATGTCATACGCATCGCCGGATTGAGCCGCTTTGCGAAAGAGGGGAATTGATAAATTGGAACAAATGGTCTCGCTATCCAGATTATGATCCAATACATTCTGGTATGTATTCAAAGTTGACCCAGAGCAAAAACTGGAACTCATAACGTCTGCAAGCGCAAGAGTTGAATGAGGTACGCCTTCTCTTTCCAGCCGTCGAAGATAGTATTTATTCCGAAAGAGGCTAATCGTTTCATTTTCATCGTAATTACCGTTTCCGGTAGAAAGGGGGACGACTCCCGACTTGATTTTTTCAATTTTCAAAGTATTGGCGCACGACATCGCATAATAGCGTTTGGATTTCTCAACGTCGCGCTCGACGCCAGTTCCTTTTTCGTAAAGCGCCGTCAGGATCGAATATTCTTTATTGTCCTCCAATATTTTTACGCCTTTTTCAACGTCCTGTTTGACCCCTTTGCCTAAAACGTAACACAATCCCAAGTATTTGTTGGCTGAATATACGTCCATTTCAACCGCTTTTTGAAGATACGGAAACGCCTGCTCGAAATTTTCCGTTCCGTCGGGATTGTAACAGGTGAATATGAAACGCTGCAAAAACGCTGTGGGAATATTGCGGTTTAACGCCTCGTTATTAATTTCAAGCGCTTTTTCATCTTCATCGGACTGCCAATAATTTACAGCAAGGATGTCGAACGCAGCATCGCTCCCGCACTCTTTCGCTTTCAGCCAATGCTCGCGGACTTTCGCTTTATCCTGGGAACTGCCGGAACTTTCCATCTGATAATGCCACGCGACAGCAGCTGCCAAATCGCCGATATTTACATAATAATCAAGGTCAAGTAAATCGTTCATCTCTTCTGGATAATATTCTCTAACGAAGATGCCTTTCCATTGTCGCTTGGACGACTTCCCAATGATTGGCGTATACGTGGTTCCTTGTCCCCATTTTGAATAATTGTTTGAACACAAATAATCGTATGCGTCTTTGTTCTTTTTCTCGGGATATTTTCCCCGCTTTTTCTTCTCAGTCAGATACTCATCAATGTATTTTTCTGATGTCGCTAAAACGTTCTTTTTCAACTCGAGCGTTTCGGGCGATTTTTCCGGGCTTGTGAGCGCGCCGGATGCATATAAATAGTATGCCTGTGGGATTCCGAAATTAACTGCGCGTTTTATATACTCCGTATTTCTGATTTTAACCAATTCGTTATTTTCTTTCGTAAAGAGAACGGCATAGAATTGTGCAAAAGGATCTCCAATGCGGGCGGAGAAGTCCAGGTAAAAGTTAAATAACCGACTATCTTTTTGAGTCCCAATTCCTTTGAGATGTAAATACGCCAACGCCAGGAACGCGTCGGCGGAATTGTCCCTTTTTGTCAATTGTTCTATAGTCAGATACAGTTTTAATTTCTGTGAATCGGAATCAATTATATCCTCTCGATACATCGAAATCACTGCATATACAAATGCTCCGTTACTGTCTAATGATAAATCCGGGAGCATATCCAACATGCTGGAATATCGTTTTTGAGCGATTCTTTTATCGTTATCAGAGTTTTGATTGCAATGATAAGAATAAGACGTCATCAGCAAAATAACTTTATTAATTTTTGCATCTTGCGTCAAAATTAACGATAAATTGAAGTTGTCCAGCAAGTCGTCAACCTGTTTCATTACATCTTGATTGCCCATGCCCAGCAAAAACGCCAAAGATGTAATCAATGTAGAATAGTCTTCTTTCTGTTGACTTAATCGCGTTACTAATTGACGCAGCAGTTCTATCGATTTCTGCTCATTTTTTTCAAACCCGATTCCAAAGTAATATGCTATTGCCAGCTTTTGGATAGCTGTTGCGTTCCCGGAATCGGCGACAGACTGCAATAGCGCTTTGCCCTT
>JAZRTH010000795.1:0-4767 GCA_045651945.1 Thermoguttaceae bacterium | reverse complement strand
AAACAATTTGAATGTCAAGATCTGCGTTGGCTTCAGAATTGGGGTTTGAAATTGGATTGGGAGTTGCAGTTGGGGTTGGAGCTTGTGGAGCGGCATATCCCCCGGAAGAAATAACTCGGGTTCGCATGACGTCTTCTGCCTGTACAGAACCGGATTGAGCAGTTGAAGTCAAGCTGTAATCGCCTTCTTTTTGAGCGCGATATACAACGTCAAACGTCTGGGTTTGTCCGGAATCCAAACTTGGAATCGTCCATTGAATTTTCTGCGATCTTGATCCATCGGCATTTGTAACCAGCGCGTCCAGAACGCGTCCGACAGGAACGCTTCGCTGATATTCAAATGATTCCGGAACAGTATCTGTAACAACAATTTCATTTAATTGTTCCGAGTTGACGTTGCGAACAGTAATTCTATATGCCGCTTCCATTCCACCGGAAATGACAGCAGGACCGCTTCGCGAGATAAGCAACCCCGTCTCTCCCCAATCAATGGTTGTTTCTCCTTGAGCTAAACGAATTGGAACGGTAAATCTTCCATCGGAATTGTCTCGAATTAAGGTTGTCCGAATTCTTGTCTGTCCGACAGAAGCCGACTTTTTAACCAGCTGCGCTTCTGCAACGCCGTTGCTGCCAACGGGAATAATAATCTTTGTAATGTTTTCTGACGTGGAAGTTTCTGAATCCGTTTTAAATTCAACGTCTTCCGCGCCGCTGATTATTTCGTAAACAGCAATGCAGCCAGCAGCGCCAGAACCGTTAGATCTGAAAACAGACGATTGTAAATTGAGAGTTTGAGAGTAGTTTTGTGCAATTTTTGCTGGCGGTAAAAATGGCCAGGCGTCAATCCAATGAATATTTGCAGCACGAAGCCTGTTTTGCCAATCAGACGAATCTAAAGCAACGGCTGTAAGTCTGGTCGTTCCTTCACATGGCGAAGAGATCGCAGTCCAGGTTTGCCCTTCATGAATAATAACGTCATCTAATGGAGTTGGCGTGCCTTTCGTCAAGCGGAGCGGCTTTCTGGAAGTGCTGGTATAAGCGTGACGCGGGGACTCAATTCTGGGCGGATCCCATTCTCCGACAAAAATATCGCACCAATCACGGCGGTCTACGTCGATAAATCCACCAGGCGAGGAGCAGTCAATATTCCATTCAATCTGCTGATTTTTTCGATATTTCCCGCTTTTGTCTTTCACTCCTGCAACCATAACAACATACGTTCCAACACGAGCTACAGGATCTGTTGGACCCAATATAAGCTCAGAAATTTCTCGTGATGAAGATATTAAAGGCGTTGAATTTCGTGGAATGGTAGAATTGGTATCTCTGCTGGATCCAAGCCAGGTTGTTGGGGTTCTCTGGGGAGCCGGACACGTTTGGCAAGCTGAACAATTCCCGTCGGAATAAGCCGGACACGATGGCGATGCGTCGCGAAAGACATATTCTCCTGTTGGGTCAATTGGCGTTGTAATTCTGCAACCAACGAATGTTCCAGAAATGACAGCCAATAACAAAAAAAGAATGTATAACATCGTTTGTCGAATGATATAATCGACAGTACGGTTAATTCGACAGGTAAAACAGACGTTTTTACTCATTCTATATAATATTAGAAACTAGGGGTAGTTTATCAATTTTTATGTGTAAATGCAACATCAATTTTAAATTATTTTCTCAATTTTGGGGAATCCCTCTTGTATATGTGTATAATTTTTATTATAATAATTATGAGTTGGTAATTACAAAAACATAGACGTTTTTTGAACGTAGTTTATTTTTAATTGCTCTGCTTGAAATTTAAATCATGTCCAACATAGCATTTAGTTTTGAATACAAGGGTACAAAAGACGATGCCGTCAACCAAATTAATAATTTGGAACAGAAGGCGCGTGAAAAGTATCCACAATACGATGGCTGCTGGGAACTTTCCTGGAAAGACAACGGCGGATTAGTTGACGCCCGAATCATGGGAATGGATATAACAGGTCAGTTTGATATTGTCGAACGCGACTCCAATGGCGGCGACGTCAAGGTATCCATAAAACTGCCGATGTTATTGTCAATGATGAAAGGAACGATTGAGTCGCAGCTTAAGTCTGAGATTCGCGATATGCTTGGTTAATTTGTTTTCCAAACAAATTGCCTAATTGATAAAAAAAGCAGAAAGCGAAAAAATAAACTTGATAAAAACTTGTTTAACGTTTATTTTTTCTGCTTTAATACATAACGAACATTGTGTTGCATTTTGCGTAACATGATGTAGTGGAAATGTTTTCCACATAATCGATACTTAATTAAAACCATTTTATTAGGAGAGTAAAACATGGCTGCTAAAGTTGATGAATCCAAGTGCGTTGGTTGCGGTTCTTGCGTTGATACGTGCCCGGTTGGAGCGATTAAGCTCGAAGGCGACGTTGCCACCGTTGACGCTGACGCTTGCGCTGGTTGCGGCGCTTGTGTTGACGCTTGCCCGTCCGAAGCAATTTCTTTGGAAGACTAACGCGACGGTTTCTGTTATCAGAAACGTCCCATAACATTCAAAACGGACACATAGAGTAACGAAACAGCGGTTAGCTGTTAGCGGTTGGGAATAATATGTATTCCTTCCGGCTAACCGCTAACCGTTTTTTTACAAATCATTCTTATGAAACGTACAATTATTGATTGGATCGTTTATTACATTGCCCGTCGGGTTGCGTTATTATTGTTTTACTTTGGATTTCGAGGCAAGTTTTATAACTGGCGAAAAATTCCCCGTAAAGGACGTGTGATAATTGTATGTAATCACCAGAGCAACCTGGACCCGCCATTTGTTGGCAGCGCTACATGGCGACCCGTGGGATTTATGGCGAAAGAATCGCTCTTTCACGGATTTTTGGGCTGGTTTTTTCGAGCGTTAAACTCTTTTCCCGTTAACAGAGAGAAACCTATCGCCGGAATTAAAGAAGCGCTCAAACGTCTGAAAAACGACGAGTGCGTCGCTCTTTTTCCGGAAGGCGCCCGTACTTTTGACGGCGAATTACAGGATTTTCTGCCGGGACTGATTTTATTGGCTCAAAAAACGAAATCGCCGATTGTTCCAGCCGCTATTGAGGGCTCTTTTGACGCGATGCCGCGTCAGGAACACGGTAAAATGCATCTTTTTAAAAAGATTGCCATTCGATACAGCGATCCGATTCCGGTAGAGACGGTAATGTCGCTCAGTCCGGACGAACTTATGACGCTGGTTCGTCAACGGATAGTTGAAAATCTCAACGAGCTTCGAAAGCTTCCTGCGTTCAAAAACACAAAAAAGCAGATTGAGGAATAGTTGTTTGTAAGCTTCTAGCTATTAGCTACTAGCCATTAGCTTGTGCATTTAAGGTTCTCAGCGTTATCTTTTAAAGCTGGAAGCAAAAATAACAAAGCTAGAGGCTAGTAGCTAGAAGCTAATAGCTCGTTTCCAATAACCGTTTATCGCGTTGCAATGCCATGAGACCTTTTTTTTATTTGCCGTTATTGTTGGCTTTGATTCTGCCGATTTTCGCGCAAGGAAAAACCCCCGCTCCAAAACGTCACAATGTTATTTTGGTTGTTGTTAACGATATTGGACCAGGAGATTTGGGTTGTTATGGCAACCGCATGGCGGTAACGCCAAACATCGACAGACTGTTTCACGAATCGCAGCGGGCGGAGAACTATCATTCCTATCCGATCAGCGCGCCGACCTGGGCGTCTGCGCTAACGGGTCGAATTGCAGAAAAAACAGGCGTCAGACGCAACTACGGCGGTCTGCAGTATCCGCGCAAGGACGATCTTCTGGTTTCTGAAATGCTGTCTAAAGCCGGATTCAAAACGGGATTTTTTGGACGCTGGCCCTTTGGAGACTGCTATCCGTACCGCGCTCAAGACCGCGGGTTTGCCGCAACGCTGACAACCGGAGCAGGGGGAATCGGTCAGCCGGGCGACATCTGGGGGAATTCGTCTGTAAATCCAACTCTTCGATTTAATGGAAAGGTCGTCCGACTGAAGGGAAACATGGTCGATATTATTTTCGATACCGCGGTTAAATATATCGAAAAGAATCGAAACGAGCCGTTTTTTGTTGTCATAGCGCCCAACGAAGCCGGCGTTCCTTATCAGCCTGACCAGCGAATTTTGGAAGCGTTTATTAAACGCGGGGCGCCTCCTCGTCAAGCGGCGTTTTACGCTCAGTTGGCGATGATTGATTTAGCGTTAGGGCGTTTTATGAAGTATCTGGACAGCGCTGATTTAGTAGACAACACCGCTTTGATCTTTACGTCTACCAGCGGCGGAATCGGCGGAAACATTGCCGGCAAATTCGTTGGGCGAACGGGCGATTTGACCGAAGGCGGACACCGGACGATATTCTGGATGCGGCTTCCCAATTTGTTTAAGGAGGATATCGGGTTTGACAGCAGAATCTGTTACTGCGCGGATATCGCCCCGACTATTTTGGAATTGGCGAATGTTGAACCGTACGATGAGCAGCGTCTGGACGGCTTGAGTCTGGTTTCCGGATTTACTACCGGCGGCGAATCAATGCCTCATCGTAAAATTGTCGTGAACGCTCATCGCGGAGAATTCCCGGAAGAAAAGCTGGGGTCGGTTGTTATGCACGATCATTGGCGGTTGATCGACGGCGCCCGGCTGTTCAATCTGGAAGACGATCCGCTTCAGGAACACCCGCGAGAAATTGACAAGGCGGGCGTCAAAAACGTTCTGTCAATGATTTATAAACAGTGGTACAACGATGTAGAACCGTTCT
>JAZRTH010000794.1:0-2521 GCA_045651945.1 Thermoguttaceae bacterium | reverse complement strand
ATGACGATAACCATTGGAACCGCCTTCTTTTCCGCAATGAGGTTGTCGAGAATGTTCTCCGGATGTCCGCCGTGATCCCTTTCCCATTCCGTTCCCCCGATTCCGTGCAGCAGATACAAAACCGGGTACTTCTGATCTTTGGAATATCCCGGCGGGGTATAGACGACGGCGCGGCGGTCAACGCCAACCGTCTTGGACGGGTACGTAACAAGCTGAATCGCCCCGTGCGGGACGTCGGCGGGACGATCAAACCCCTCCGGCGGAACCGGCGGCTTTTCCTGACCGTAAACCAGCGCAACCGGAACCAACAACAGCGCCAAAACAGACGCAATGATAACTCTGTTCATAATAAAACTCCTGTACTAAAAATTAACTTTTTTTGTTATTGTACAAGATTGCAAAGGAGAATGCAAGCGCCCTGTGGAGAGAATTGAAAAAAACTATGTAAGAACATAAATGCGACCAACGGGAGCGGTTATTGGCAGGCGCGCGGCAGCGCGGATCGGCTCCCCCGCCATCGGGGGCTTGAAAAAACTTTTGGTCGCCAGCAAGCTGGCTCCCTTTTTAGGGAAGTTTTTTCAAGTTTAATTAAGAGGGGAAAACCTTTTTTGAAAAAAAGGTTCTTCCCCTCAAACTCCCCTTTCCAAAAAACTTTAATAAGGGGAGGATATAACGTAAGAACGTCGTAAACCAATCGGCGAAAATCCGTCTAATCCGTCAAATCCGTGTACGGACTGACCCGCTAATAACTATTGTACCTCGCCGCCCTTGACGAAAATTCTCTCGTAGATACAATAGAACGCATGGAATCACTGCAATTAGTCGCGACGTCGACCATGGGCTTGGAGTCGATTGTAGCAAGAGAACTCAAAGCCCTCGGGTTTGATCCTAAAAACGCAGAGTCCGGTCCGGGAAGAACGTATTTCACCGGCGGACTGGACGCTGTCGTCAAGGCGAATATACATCTGCGCTGCGCGGGGAAGGTTCTTATCGAGCTGGCATCGTTTCCGTGCGAGGATTTCGACGTTCTGTTCGACGCTGCGTCCGGAATTCCGTGGGAAGACTGGGCGCCGAGAAACGCCAAAGTCGTAGTCGAAGGGCGATCGGTGCGGTCGAAAATTACGAGCGTCCCTGCCCTGCAAAGAACCGTAAAAAAGGCGATTGTCAATCGGCTCATGAACGCCTACAAGACGACGACTCTGCCGGAAGACGGGGCGCTGTATACGGTCGAAATTTCTTTGCTTAAAGATCAGGCAACGATTACGCTCGACACCACCGGGCGAGGTCTGCACCGACGCGGGTATCGACTCATGAACGTAGCCGCTCCGCTTCGCGAGACGCTGGCGGCGGGGCTGGTACTGCTGAGCAATTGGGAACCCGGCGCGCCGTTAATCGACCCGTTTTGCGCGTCGGGGACGATTCCCATCGAAGCGGCAATGATCGGGCGCAACATCGCCCCGGGGCTGAAACGGCAGTTCGACGCGCAGTCGTGGCCCGTATTCCCGCCCAAGCTCTGGATTGAAGCTCGAAAAGAGGCTCAAGCCGCGATTCTTCCCCCGCTGGAACCCAAAATCATCGGGACGGACATCGACGCTCAGGCGCTCAAGTTCGCCCGACAGCACGCGCAGCTGGCAGGCGTCGAAAACGACATCCATTTTCAGCAAAAGGATTTCGCCGACCTGACCTCGCAGCGGCATTACGGCTGCGTTATCTGCAACCCGCCCTACGGCGACAGAATCGGCGAGCTGGCGCAGCTTCGGCCGCTGTACGAGTCCATGCCGGCGGTGTTCAGCCGTCTGCCGGACTGGTCGTTTTATATCATTACCGCCTGGAACGATTTCGAGAAAGTCATCGGTCAGGAAGCGACGCGGCGAAGAAAGCTCTACAACAGCCGAATCGAATGTACGTACTTCCAGCTCGTCGGACCGAAGCGTCCGCCCAAACGGGTTTGGGAAGAAAAGAGTGACGAGATTGAACCGGAGACGCCGGAAGAGGAATCGATAAACAATTTAGACAATCCTGTAATAGACGCGTCTGTTGAACAGGAACCTGTCACGCCGTCGGCGAAACCCGCGTCTAATCGTCAACCGGTATTCGCAGGGTTGGACGAGTACGCTCAGTATCAGGCGGAACAGTTCGGGAAATGTCTGGCGAATCGCGCTCATCATTTGCGGAAATTGCCCAAACGAGGAATAACGTGCTATCGGCTTTACGACCGGGATTTCCCGGAAGTCCCGCTGGCAATCGACTTCTACGAGGGCGAGTATCTGCATATAGCGGAATACGAGCGTCCGGACGGGCGAAACGTCGGTCAGCATAAACTCTGGCTGGACAAGATGGTCGAAACCGCGGTGGAAGTCATGGGCGTCGAGCCGCGCAACGCTTTTCTCAAGCGGCGGCAGCGCATGCGGGGCGAAGCCCAGTACGAGAAGTTCGCTCAGAAAGAGCGCGTTATTGACGCTCACGAGGGCGGGTTGACGTTTCTGTGCAACATGACGGACTATCTCGACACGGGTTTGTT
>JAZRTH010000793.1:0-4134 GCA_045651945.1 Thermoguttaceae bacterium | reverse complement strand
TGGGCGAGCTGACGTTTCTGGAAGTCATGCGTCGGCTGGAAGAACATCTAAACGACGAGTCCGGCGACCTGTCCTGGCTTCACGATATTCCCGGGACGGCGTACCGCGGCGGTATGAAAACGCCCATTCCAACCGGCGACGACGTCATCGAACTGCCGACCTGGGACGAGGTTCAGCAATCCAAAGAGAAGTTTGCTGAAATGACCCGGATCATTTATAACGAACTCAATCCGTTTTGCGCCCGGACGCTGGTTCAGCGGTTTGGGACGGAACACGTCGTCGTTCGTCCGCCGCAACGACCGCTGACGGAATCGGAAATGGACGAGGTCTCTTCCATGCCCTTTACGCGTCAGGCGCATCCTAAATACGGCTCGGCGGAAATCCCAGCTCTGACCGTAATTCGGAACTCGGTTCAGATTGTCCGAGGGTGTTTTGGCGGCTGTTCGTTCTGTTCGATTGCCGCTCACGAAGGGAAAATCATTCAGTCTCGAAGCTGTAACAACGTTCTGGACGAGATTCGACGCATGCTGTCTCAGCCCGGTTTTACCGGCGTTATCAGCGACTTGGGCGGCCCGACCGCCAACAGCTATCAAATGACGTGTCGACGCCCCGAGCAGATGAAGCGGTGCCGCCGGACGTCTTGCCTGTATCCCAAAATCTGTCCTAACCTCAATACGGATCATACGCCTGTAATTGAGCTGATGGAATCGGCGCGGAAGATCAAGGGCGTCAAAAAGGCGTTTATCGCGTCGGGAATACGAACCGATGTCGCGCTTTCCAGTCCGGAATACATCCAGAAACTGGCGGACAATTTCGTCGGAGGGTATCTCAAAACCGCCCCTGAACACGTTGCCGGGGAGGTTCTGCAATGTATGCAAAAGCCCAGCATCGACGTCTACGAACGGTTTGTAACCCAGTTTGAAAACGCAAGTCAACGCTGCGGTAAAAAGCAATATCTGATTCCCTATTTTATCGCGGGGCACCCCGGCTGCGACCTGAAATCCATGATTCGTTTGGCAGAATACCTTCGCGACCACAACCTTCGCCCCCAACAGGTTCAGGACTTCTGGCCCGGTCCGTTTGACTGGGCGACGGCTATGTACTATACCGAGTCCGACCCCGCGACGGGGAAACCGCTTTACGTCGCCAAAAACGAACGGGACAGACGCATGCAGCGCGCCTTGATGCAGTATTTCTTGCCGGAAAACTACCAGTGGGTCAAAGAGGCGTTGATTAAAGAGGGGCGAAAAGATTTAATCGGATATGGTCCCAAATGCCTCATTTCGCCCAATCCGCCTAAACAATCATCTTCTAAACAGAAATTTTCTAAAAACAAGCCCCAAAAACGAAATGGCGGCTATCGGCAGAAGTAGGGAATAGAAGGCAGTAGGCAGTAGGCAAGAGGCAGTAGTTTAAAAATCTCTACTGCCTACTGCCTATTGCCTAATGCCTCTATATTTGCTCTTGACAAGAAATCGGATTTTCTCTAAATTATCATTCGACAATTCAGCTCTTGCTGAATGATAGAGTAATATTATTTAATAATGAAAGGCGGTAATGAAGTTCGCGTAGCGAACGGAATTACGCATTCGCCGTTAGGCGAACTTGATGACGGGTTCTATATTATAGGGTTCGCCTTTGGCGAACTGCGTAACTTCGCTCCCGTTGGTCGCTTCGTTACCGCCTTCCATTAAGCATTTTGGAATTTAGGAGAAACACATGAAATCGTTTACCCGATTGTTGACGTTGTCTTTACTGATTGCAGCCGGATTGTCCAGCGTTCTTTTCGCTCAGCAGTCCCCTGCCCCTGCCCCGTCTCCAGACAGCGTCGTCGCCCGAGTCAATAACGAACCGATTACCCGTCAACAGCTTGGCGAAGAATGTTTGCTGCATTTCGGCCGCGACGTTGCCGAAAAGATGATGAATAAATACCTCATTCAGACAGAATGTCATAAACGAAATATTGTTATTACGCAAGACGAAGTTCGAGCGGAAATCGAACGTCTTGCCAAGTCGTTCAACCTGCCTGTAACGCAGTGGCTCAACCTTCTTCGAGACGAACGCGGCATCAACGAACAGCAGTATTCCGAAGACATTATTTGGCCGTCGCTGGCGTTAAAGGCGATTGCCAAAGATCAGATTGTTGTTAACGAAAAGGAAATCGCAATGGCGTACGACCGCCTTTGCGGTCCGAGCGTTGAGGCGAGAATTATCGTTCTTGATACGCCTGAAAAAGCGGCAGAGATTCATAAAATTGTTGCTGCCGACCCGTCACGGTTTACCGCCATGGCAAAGCAGCATTCCATTGACACCAACACGGCGTCCCGCGGCGGCATGGCTCCAGCGCCGCTGAGAATGCACACCGGTTTTCCGGAATTCGATAAAGCGGTCTTTGCTCTCAAACCGGGCGAAGTCTCGAATGTATTGAACGTAGGAAATCAGTATCTGATCATTTATTGCGAACGAATCAATCCGTCAATTAAAGACAAAAACCCGCTTACCGACGACCTCAAAAAACGCATTATTGAAGAAATCAAGGTTCAGAAACTGTCCAAGGTTTCGACTGATATTTTCCAGCAGCTGCAGCAAAGAGCCAAGGTTACCATTGTATTGGGAGATCCTCAGCTGGAACGCCAGTACCCGACAGCCGCCATTCTCATCGATGGCAAACAGATCGGTCGAAAACAGGTTGCTGAAAAAGCGATTGAACGTCACGGCGCCAAGGTTCTCAACGGATTGATTCAGTTCGTTTTGGTTGAACAAGCCGCTAAAAAGGCGGGAATCAATGTAACAGACAAAGACGTTGACGCCCAAATTGCTGCTATTGCCGCCGACGCTCTGCCGTTAACCAAAGACGGCGCAGCGGACGTTGAACGCTGGTATGCAACCATAGCGCGTGAACACGGATTGAGCCGCGAGCAGTATCGCAAGCAGATCTGGTCTCAAGTCGCATTGACGAAAATGGTCGAACCGGACGTCCGAATTGAAAACGACGACATCCAAAAAGGATATGAAGCCAACTACGGACCTCGCGTTCGCGTTCGAGCTATTATCCTCAACGACATGCGATCCGCTCAGCGGGTTTGGGCGGAAGCGCGCAAGAATCCAACGGAAAAGAATTTCGGCGATCTGTGCGAACAATACTGCGTCGACCCGAACATCCGCGCTATTCGCGGCGAAGTTCCTCCGATTCAAAAACACGGCGGAATTCCAGAACTGGAATCAGAAGCGTTTAAACTCCACGCTGGTGAGTTGTCGGATATTGTTACAGTCGGTCAGACGTTTATTATCATGTACTGTCTGGGTCAGACTCAGCCGGACAATATTCCTCTTGACGACGTCAAAGACCTGATCGTCAAAGACGTTCGTCAGAAGAAAATAGACGTTCTGATGGCTGAACAGGTTGAACAGATCATGGAAAACGGAACATGGGAAAACATGCTTTCCGGAGAAGTTCACACGCCTCGCAGCGCCATTGTTCCCGCTGACAACGCTCCGCAGCCGGGAACGAATAAATAATAATCGTGGTAAGTTTTAAGTGGTAAGTTGTAAGTACGCAAGCGTCTGACTTACCACTAACTACGTACCACTTACAACTAACCACTACCCTCAACCTTATAATATGTCAATCGAATATCCAGTCAGCCCGTTACGACAGGAAGTTATTGTTGCGTCCAAAACGATTGTCGTTAAAGTCGGGTCGCGCTGCCTGACAGACGCCAATCGACATCTGGATTGTCAGCAAATCAAGAACCTGGTCGATCAGCTTTACGAAATTATTCAAACCGGACGACGCGTCATTCTGGTTTCCAGCGGCGCCGTCGCCGCCGGCATGGACAGGCTTATGCTTACCAGCCGTCCCAAGGATTTGGGTCGATTGCAGGCAGTTGCCGCCGTTGGTCAAAGCGCTCTGATTGAAGCGTACAACCGTTATCTGGCGCCGTACAATATTCCCGCCGCTCAAGCTCTGCTGACTAACGACGACATGAAAAATCGGACGCGTTATCTGAACATGCGAAATACGCTCAATGCGGCTTTGGATTTTCAGACGCTTCCGATTATCAACGAAAACGACACCATTTCTGTCGACGAGTTGAAAACGACTTTTGGCGACAACGACAACCTTGCCGCGCT
>JAZRTH010000792.1:0-2071 GCA_045651945.1 Thermoguttaceae bacterium | reverse complement strand
CTGAGACGGACTGGCTTCGCGCGGCAATTAACGGTCTTGACGTGCTTTTGGATGCGCCGAATAAAATGAGTTTCGATAAATCGCTGAAAGAACGTTTGACTTTTGTTCGCGATGTATGGATCAATGGACAGTTGTGTTATTTCCAAAAGAATATTAGAGGAAAAGATTTCTCCTTTAAACTCAAGGAGATTTTGAAGCTGGTTCGCAAGCGGATATTACGGGGATTGGGTTTCGCGCTTCATATTATCTGGTTCCCGCTAATTCTGTTTTTCCCATTCATGCCCACTGTGTTTGATTGGTCGCACATGCACTGCGCTTTATCAACAGAATGGGCTCTGATTGCTTATGGTTTGATTTTGGTGTTCATTCCTATTTACGGTTTTTGCATTTTCTGGAAAGAGGTGTATACGCCGTCCTCCGACCTGAACCGTTACAAGCAAATGCTGTTTCCTTTTGATCGAGCCATTCTTCTTTTGAAACCAGAACTCGAAACAACGGAGCCATTGGAATCGGAAGACAAAATTAAAGGACTGCATACAATTCTGCGTCAGCTTGGAACCGAAGCCGTTTCCGAAAACGCTTCCTGGTATTTGTCTTTGGAAGAGCGAAAACTGATGTTGCCGCGATAATCTAAAAAATCGAAGTTTTCGATTTTGGAATTCCTCGCATAAAAAACAAACAGCCTCTAAGAATTCTTTTTTAGAGGCTGTTTTTTAACAATGATACGGAAGAACGAAGAATTCTGGAAATGCTTTAAGCCGTATGCAGTCAGGACGCAAAGCAGGTTGTTTGTTTTATGAGCGCGCATGCCAAAAACGCGATTATTTTTTATACCCTGTTGCTTTTTTTCTTCGATTTCGTATTATCATTATATACACAGTTCTTTATTTAACGGAGAAAAATCATGGAGTTCAATTACGACTACTTTATCAGTTACGCGCACAAAGACAACAAGCTTCCAGACGGCAAGCCCGGCTTCGTTAACGAGTTTGTTGAGCAGCTCAAAAATGGTTCAAAGGAACATAAGAGGTTATTCGGCGGTGAAATAAGGGTCTTTTTCGACGAAACCGAAATTCCTGATATGTCGCAATGGGACAATGCCATTCGTTCAAAACTCGCCAGCTCACGGTTTCTCATCGTGCTTTTGTCGCCAAATTATTTCAAGAGCGAATACTGCGCCAAAGAGTTCGACTGGTGGATGAAGCACGAAATGCACCGCTGTACTCTTGGGGAAGGAACTGCGCCGATGATTATCAGTAATGTCGGTGTTTTCGATCCAGCAATAACGCCGGCTCCTGAAATACCAGCACACATACAGCTCCTTTTTCCAAACTGGCTCAGTCAGATTCAGGCTTACCAGTCCAGGAATTTTGACATGCACGATTTCCTCGTCGCGAGAATCGACAAAGTGTTGAAAACGCTTCGTAATGAGGTTAAAGACAAGGTTCGTCGTCAGAAAATTGTAGATTCGTTGCCGTACGACACCTTTCCGGGCTACAACGAGAATTTTGTCGGACGTCGGGAAAACCTGTTGTCGCTTCGCGATAATATCAGTACAAAGTCTGGCAAAGTAATATCCGCTCTTACAGGCTTTGGCGGTTTCGGGAAAACAGAACTGGCGCTCACTTACGGGCACGCTTTCGGGTGGGATTATCAACTGGGGCGTTTTTTTAAACCATGCGAGAATTGCAGCTCGATTTACGACGCGTTTCTGTCTTGCGGCATTCAGGATAAGTATAAATGGGAACTCAAAGGGACAGACGAAGAGCAGCTTCTGGCTCTATTTGATAATCTGAAAGCAGAACGGAACAGAATCATTCTCCAGAATGAAGAGACCGGCAATCTCAGGACGGAAGGTGCGCACACGCTCCTTATTCTCGACAACGTAAGCAATCAGGATCTGATTTCACAGCTGCTTAAATTGAATCTTCCCGACTTTATCCATGTAATTATTACAGCGCGAGAGAGTGTAAGCGGATTTTCTGACATTTACGAAGAATCGATTGAACGTCTTAGCGAGGACGAATCTGTTGAACTTCTAAACAACCTGCGTTTGTTTGCCAATCCGGCA
>JAZRTH010000791.1:0-5253 GCA_045651945.1 Thermoguttaceae bacterium | reverse complement strand
GTCTCCAACGACGTCTCGGGGGTTGGCGTCAGAACGTACAATTCCACCGTCGACATCGGCGCCTTTGAATACCAGCCCGCGATTTACATGGATCGGCCAACGCTGTCCGTTGACGGCGACCCGACGTCCGACTCAATCAGCTTGGCGTGGACTGCGGTTGACAATTTCGGCTATACGCTGGAATACTCGACCAACTCAGACTTCTCAGCAGGCGTTGTAACGCAAATGCTGGATTCGTCTGCTACCAGCGCAACGTTCAATTCGCTGGACTCCAATCAGACGTATTATTTCCGCTTGAAAGCTCTGGCGCCAGCTGGGTCGGAAGACTATCAGGATTCCCTCTGGTCAACGGTCAGCGCGACGACGGCGACAACCGGCTCGCTTCAGGATTTGATTCACGTTAACTGGTCAGACGTAGTTTACAACGGCGCGTCGCAAACGCCGGTTGTTACGACCTCCGGGGCGGTTTCGTATTCGTATACTGTTACGTACAACGGCGCGACGACAAACAACGCGTTCCCGACGATGAAAAACGCCGGCGTTTACAATCTGTCGATTTGCTTCAGCGCGGCGGGATACGACGACTATACAACTTCGTCCTCGTTTGTAATTTCAGCGGCGCCAGTTACGATTTCCTCTTTGATTGCCAACGGGCGGGATTACGAACCCGGCAATTATAGCGCAACGCTTGGTTCGTATACCCTCAGCGGCGTTGCGAACGGAGAGAACCTGGTTCTGTCAGCAACCAACGGCGTTTTCGATTCCGACCAGGCGGGGCTTCAGTACGCAACCTTTGACGTCGCTCTGAACAATGGCGTAAACGCTCTGGCGTCCAATTACGTTCTGGTCGATTCCAACGGGAACGCTATCACAACGGCGAGAACGACTCAGGCGGCGTTGATTTCCAACACCGTTTATTTGGAACCGACGGTTATCTATTCTAACGGGATTCTGTCCTTTGACTGGCAGAACATTGGCGACGCGACATCCTATACGTTCCGTTACAAGTTTAATAATACGGAAGTCAACGGATCGTCGTATTCCAATTACTATACGCTCAACCTGACGGATTCCTACTGCTCGTTTGACATGATTCCCGGTACGACGATTCAATACCAGTACAAGCCAGCGTCCGGGTCAACGTGGTCAGACGTCTTTACGTATGTAACAGCTGCCGTTGATATATCGTCGTGGAACGTCAATATCGACGGGACGTCAACCAACGTCTTTACGCTTCATTCCAAGGCGGACTGGGCGACGGACGCGTCCTGCAAGACCATTTATCTGGACTTCAACGGACATTTAACGTACGACGCGCAATGGAATACCTCGTACAACAGAGACGTCATTGTTACGCCGTCGTGTCTTGACGAGTTTACCGCGGAGGACATTTATTTCATTTGGAGAGAGGTCTGTGAAGATTACGCGATTTACGACGTTGACGTAACAACGCAGTTTACGTCTCTTGACGACCTGTTGATTACGTCCACTTCGGATACAAAATATGGCATGAGGGCGGCTATCGGCGGGACGAGTGAAGACGTTTTGGGAATTAACGTCGGCGGCATTGCCTATGAGGGCGTGTTCAGCCGGTTTTACAGTACGTCAAACAGCTCCAAACAATATTCGCCCGCATTTGTCTTTCCTGGCAGCCTTGCCGATAATGAACCCAAGTTTGTCGGAGACGCGATATCGCACGAAGTTGGACACACTCTCGGTTTAAAACACGACGGCTATGGCAGCGCTGAGTACTATGACGGATCCGGCGGCTGGGGACCAATTATGGGCGATCCGTACCATCAAGTCCTTTCTCAATGGAGCAAAGGCGAATATTCAGGCGCTACCAATACGTCTCAGGACGACGTCAAACAGATAAATCAGTATTTGTCGTTCAAAACGGACAGCGACAACTCTGCCGCTGCCGCTACGGTTTTGACGGTTGACTCCACCGGCGTTTGCGTGTCCGGCGTTATTACCAGCTCGTCGTCAACGTACAACTATTCCGGCTCTAAGATTGATAAAGATTACGATTGGTATAAATTGTCGCTAACACCGGGCATTTATACGTTTGTCGTCGGCGGGGAATACTCGCCAACGCCCGAAGAGAATATTACCAACCTCAACGCTCACGTAGACGTCTATTGCGATACGGATTCCAACTACAACGCTGTTGCGTCGGCTACGCCTCATACTGGACAGGACGCTGACGTTGTCGAAACGATTACGATCTACGTTACAACGCCCGGCGTTTATTATCTCCGCGTTACCGGCGAAGGAAAGGGAACTCCCGTCAATGGCGTTTACAGCGCTGGCGACTATTCCGACTACGGCTCGTTGGGGAACTATACGATTACATGCACTCTGTTTGACGATCATGAAATTAAATCTACGATTGTAACAACGCTCAATGACGTTGTCGATTCCACCGACGGTTTGATTTCGCTCCGGGAAGCGATTCTGTATGCCTCCTCCGGCGATACGGTTACGTTCCATTCCAGCTTGAACGGGTCAACGATAACGCTTAATCAGTCCGACGGCTTTGGCGCGTTGTCGATTGACAAAGCCGTTTCTATCGATGCCTCGGCGTTGAGTTCCGGGATTACAATCAACGGGAACGGAGGTCAGATTTTTGACGTAACGGAATCCGGCGAGTTGTCTCTCAACGGATTAATGATTACCGGCGCGAACAATGCGTTAGAACTTGATAACGGAACGCCGATCGCAGGCTGGGGCGGGGCGATTAACGCCGAAGGCGACGTTGCGATTGCTAACTGTACGATCGACTCTAATCATGCCGGGTTTGGCTCCGTTATCTATACGACAGCCAATTTGACCATCGAGTCGTCCGTTATTTCCAACAACAGCGCCGACGCATACGGAGGAGCAATATATATCGCGTCGACCGACAGCGTTGTTACAATTACGGATTCCCAATTTGACTCAAACGCCAGCGGAACCGCCTATTCCACCTACGGCGGGGCGATTTTCAATACCGGCTATTTGACGATTTCCGGCTGCGAGTTTACGTCCAATACAACTAATACGATGGGCGGGGCGATTTATCATGAAGGCTACGTTTCTACGCTGACGATTTCCGACAGCGTCTTTAGCGGCAACTTTGCTTCCAATAGCGGCGGCGCGGTTATGTGCAACAACTGCGGCTCGACGCTTATTACTAACAGCCTCTTTTTCGATAACGCTGCCTATTACGGCTCGGCAATTTACAACAACGTTTACGACTACGCCAACGAAAACAACAGTTACAATTCGGCGACCTTTACGCTGGTAAACGTTACAATTGCCAAAAACTACTCAACCCCCGGCGGAGGGCTTTATTCCGTCAGCAACGCCTATTTGTACAACACCATTGTTCAGTCGGACGGCGGCATGGCGCTGTACAAAATGCAGGGCGACACCGGCACCGGCTCCATGTGGGGACAGAACAACCTCATTTCGTCCATGTACGGCTCATTTACCGCAGGCGACGAAACGATTGACGGCGGGTATTCGTCCGGCTCTCCGACGTTTATCAATGCCAGCGGGGACTTTTCTTCAAAGACGGACTTCGCCTTGACGCCGAACTCGCTGGGCGTGGACGACGGCGACAACGACATCGCCGCTTTGTTTGGACTGACAAGTCAATCTACAGATATTGCCGGTAACACCCGAATTTACAACAATACCAATATTGACCTCGGCGCTTTTGAATCGCAGACGATCGCTCAGCCGCTCGACGCTCCAACTGTTTCTTCAAGCGTCAACGGGACAAATGTTACGGTTTCGTGGAGCGCGGTCGAAAACGCTTCGACTTATACAATTTCTTATCAGATAACCGGCGACGAGATGACTGATTCGCCCTGGTATACGATTTCCGGGCTGACGTCGCGCTCGTTTACTCTTCCCAAGCTTATTAATGGCGTTACGGTAACGGCTCGCGTTCAGGCGGACGCTACGGACACGTATGCCAAGTCCAGTTGGTCTGAAACAAGCTGTTCGATTGCCGCGCTGGATCTGTCTGGCTACAACGTCGATCTGGACGGCGACGGCGAAAAGGAAACCAACGTCTTTAATCTGTCGTCCAAGCCGGATTCCAACTATACGATTTATTTGGACTTTACGGGGCATCTGGTAACGGCTACCGGATGGAACGGGGACGAATACGGCGATATTATCCGCGTCGACGCCAGCGTCGGGTCGTATTATTCTGCGGCAGACATTCTGTACATCTGGAGAACAGTTGCGGAAGACTATGCGCCGTTCGACGTCAACGTTACAACGGTCTTTCCGGGTCTGGACGCAATTCTGTACGACAACACGGAATCGGATTTGCAATGGGGAAAGCGCATCGTTATCGGATACAATTACGGCATGAATTCCGACAACACGTCGCCGGCGAATTCTACCGTTTCAACGTCCGGCGTTTCGTTTGTTGGAACGTTCCAGGAAATGGTTGAAGACGTCGCCTTTGTTTGGCTGCGAGGCAAAAAGTACGATGCAGAATCCGTTACGCACGAAGCTGGACACACCTTGGGACTGTACCACGACGGCAGCAGCGCCTATTCCGGGAACAGCGTCTACTTCAGCGGCAGGGAATACTGGGCTCCTATTATGGGATCCGGCTATTCCTACAGCATGGTTCAGTGGACGATGGGCGAATACCCCGGCGCTCAGACTGTTACAAACAACAGCGGCGAGACGCTCAACAAGCTGGATGAATGTCAGAACGAACTGCTGATTATTTCCAGCTACATTCCCTTTATTGACGACGATGTCGCGTCGGTTTCGACAGACGGCGCGCATACGCTGGATGGAACGCCGACGGTTCTGCTCGATTCCGCGCCTGACTTTGGGCAATCGACGACAATTACCTATACCGGCATGATTGGACGTCAAACGATTGGCGAAGGGGAAGACGCTGTTCTGGCTGACCCTGACAACGACGTTTATACGCTCACGCTGGACGTCGGTTCTGTCAATTTGACAATCAAGGGCGTTGACAGTTTCGGATACGCTTACGCCGACATGGGGTATTCGTACAATCTTACCAACCTTGACGTCAAGGCGGAACTGTTCGACTCCGAATGGAACTCGATTTACGTTTATGACTCTGACTGGTCATGCGACGCGACAATTCAATGTAGTATTTCCGCTGCGGGAACGTATTATCTGGTTGTTTCCGGCGACCAGCGCGGCGAACTGGGCTCTGACGGAGGGTATTGGTATACAGACCAAAACGGCGCGACCAAGCTCGGG
>JAZRTH010000790.1:0-5542 GCA_045651945.1 Thermoguttaceae bacterium | reverse complement strand
AGGGCGGAGTCCATCCGAGGAAGGGTTTCGGCTTCGTCGTTTTGGTATGCACGCTTCGGACGTTTTGTTCGCCGTTACGTTCGCTACGCTCACACCCACGGGTTTACACCCGTGGCTCGCCTAAGCGTAATTCCGTTCGCTACGCTCTCTCCATTACCGCCTTCCAACGGTTGGTGAAATCAATGCGGTATCGTTATTCCGGCGTTTCGGTTCGCCTTCGGCGAACTGCGTAATTCCGCTCCCGTTGGTCGCTTCATTACCGCCTTCCATTTCTTTGTGTTCTTTGTGTTCTATGTGTTCTTTGTGGTTAAATTTTCTTCGGCGGATCATAAAAGGTTATTAGCAGCGTCAAAGTCTTTCAGCGGGGCTTTGTTTCATTGGTGGGCGAGGACGCCCACGGTCGACGAGGACGTCGACCCTCCGAAACGCAAAGCGCCGTTCCATCTCCCAACTCCTCACTCCTAACTCCTAACTCTAATTAAACATCGACTTTCTAAAATAACGCCAAAATTTTCCTTCCTCCCTATTGACCCGGACTTTTCTATCGGATACAATAAAGGCATTATGAAACAGATTCAAATCAATAACACTACTGTCGAGGCGGTTAAGGGCGACATTGTCAAGCAGGAAATTGACGCCATTGTCAACGCTGCCAACTCGCATTTAATGGGCGGCGGGGGCGTCGACGGAGCGATTCACGCTGCCGGCGGTCCGGAAATCATGGCGGATACAGACCGACGGTATCCGGCGGGGTGCCTGACGGGTTCCGCGGTAGCGTCGACGGCAGGGCGGCTGAAAGCGAAATGCGTTATTCACGCGGTTGCGCCCCGGTACTCGTCTAATCCCGTCTGCGCTGAACTGCTCTATAAGGCGTATTATAATTCGCTCATCGTCGCGGTCAGGAATAACTGTACAAGCGTCGCGTTTCCGTCTTTGGGAACGGGAGCGTATCGCTATCCGCTGGAAGAAGCCGCGCCGATTGCCCTCAAAGCCGTTCGAGACTTTCTTCAGAAACACGACTCGATTACTCTGATTCGTTTCGTCCTGTTTGACGATGCGACCCTTTCCGCTTTTGAAAAAGAACTAGAAAAAGAACTGACTCAATGAACATTCGACGACTAATTTTTACGGCGGCGTTGACCGCGATTGCATTTGTTACATCCTTTTCAGCGCAGGCGCAGGAGAACAACTCTGCTCTGCAGTGGACGACGCAGCAGGACGTCCTTCCCGAAGCGGTTGCGCGCCCGTTTTTTGGCGTTATTGGCAAGACAAACGCTGCGCCGGGAGATATGGAGAAAGTCGCGCTGGTTATGGGCGGCTCTTATTTTGACGCCCCTGTTGCAGACGGCGGGAAAAAACGCTATTCTCAAACCGTTTCCCAACTCGTTCAGGAAACCGTCGACGGGAAATCCGCTTGGAAAGCGAAGGCGGTTAAGGTTCTGGTTGACGGTAAGGAATCGGCTGAAGGTCTTCCGGAACCGATTGCAGAAGGCGTTACAGTCGCGTTCGATTCGTATTTGCTGCTTTGCGGCGGGGCGAACGAAAACGGGGAATCGACAAAAGTCTGGAAAGCGATTTACAACGTCAAAACGGACAGCGTTGAATTGACGTCCATGCCGGACTTGCCCGCTGGGTGTTCTATGGGCTGCGGCGGCGCGATAAAAGACAAAGACGCAAAAGAGCCTGTTCCCTACGTTTTCGCCAGCGGAAAGTTGTTTGCTCTCGACGGCGGAAAATGGCTTGAGCTGGACGGCATTCCAGAAGATGTTAAAAACAAAATCGTTCGCTCTCAGCCGGCAGGCGCGATTCGCGTTTCCAATCACGATGTAACAGCTCTGTTCGTTTTCGGCGGGTACGATAAAGCCGAAGGCGCGAACGGAAAGCCGCTCTACGACGTCTGGAAAATGCAGCCGGTTCGCGACGACGCAGGCGTGCTGAAATCCAAGTGGACTCGTCTGGCAGACCTCGAATACAAGGGCGAACGCTTTTGTACAATCGGGTCGACCGCGGTCGTGGTCGGCGCGCAGTCGATTCTTCTTGTCGGCGGGGTCAATGCGGACGTCTGGACGGAAGTCAACGAAAAGCTCAATACGCTTACCGGAGAAGAGAAAGACGCCTATTTGGCGGAGTATTACGCCAGAACGCCGGAATCGTTCAACTGGGAAAAGAGAATGTTCGTCTATCATACGGTAATTGAAGAGGGAACGTTCTTTGAAAAAGGGAATGTAACAATTTCCACGCCTGTCTGCGGCGCGGCGGTAATGAACTTCAACAATCAGCTTCTCATCGTTGGCGGGGAAGTCAAACCGGCGCAGCGATGGTCGGGGCTGCAGGTTCTCAATCTGGCTCTTAACCGTTCGTTTGGAACGGTGAACTGGATTGTCTTTTTGACGTACCTGGGCTTGATGCTTCCCTTTGGGTACTTCTTCATGCGGAAGAACAAGGGTATTGACGACTACTGCAAAGGCGGCGGTCGAATTCCGTGGTGGGTCAACGGCGTGGCGATTTTTGCCGCGATGCTGTCGTCGATTACGTTTATGACCGTTCCCGCCATGACGTTCAGCTCGTCTTGGCGTCTGTACCCGATGACGATTGCGATTTTCATTCTCGTTCCGATTGTCATCTATCTGTACTTGCCGTTCTATCGGAGATTGAAAATAACGTCGGCTTACGAGTACCTGGAAAAGCGGTTTAACGTCTTCTCCCGGGTTTTCGCGTCGGCGGCGTTTATTATATTTATGGTTGTCCGCTCGGCGATTGTCGTTTATCTGCCGGCGCTGGCGCTGTCGGTTATTATCGGCATGAACCTGTTCGCGTCTATTATTCTGGTAGGGACTGTAACAGTCATTTACTCGACCATCGGCGGCGTGAGCGCAGTTATCTGGTCAGAGTTCATTCAGGCGGTTGTTCTGGTCGGCGGCGCGCTCATTGCCGTAGCGCTGCTGATTATGGGAACCGACGGCGGCGCGTCTGGCGTGATTCAGATGGCGCTTGCCAACGACAAATTCCATCCGTTCGACTTCAGCTGGTCTTGGGTGGAACCCGTCTTTTGGGTAACGTTTATCGGCGGGATTGTAACAAACCTCAGCTCGTACACGTCCGACCAGACGATTGTTCAGAAGTACATGACCACCAAAGACGAAAAGGCGGCGGCTCATTCGATTTGGTTTAACGGGATTCTGTCGGTGATTTGCTCGACCCTGTTTTACTTTATCGGGACGACGCTTTACGCGTACTATAAATCCAACGCCGCCCAGTTTGACTGGTCGCTGTACCAAAACGACGCGGTGTTCCCCACGTACATCGTTTCGAGCCTGCCGACGGGCGTTTCCGGATTGTTGATTGCCGCTATTTTCGCCGCGGCTATGTCAACCCTGTCCGCCAACTTCAACTCCGCGTCAACGGCGTTCGTGTCCGACTTCTACTGCCGGTTCATTCGCAACGACCAAGCCGCAGCGTTCAAAGTCGCCAAATGGGCGTCGTTCATTTCCGGAACGGCGGCGATTGCCTTCGCGCTGCTCATTGCTACGATTGACATCAAATCGCTGTTTATGGAATTCCAAAAAGTTATCGGGATTCTTACCAGCGGCCTGGCGGGCTTGTTCGTTATGGGATTGTTTATCCCGAGAATCAACGGGGCAGGCGCGGTCGCTGGCTTGGCAGCGTCGTACATTGTCAACATCATTTTGATTTATACAAATATCGTTCCCGTCAAACCGCACTTCCTGCTTTACAGCGTTGCTGGACTGCTGGCGTGCGTTGTCGTCGGGTACGTCGTTTCCCTCTTTACCGGCAAACCGACCATGGAACAGCTGGACGGCTTGACGATGAAATACATGCCAAAAGAGGTAGATTAAAGAACCACTATTTTTAAAGGAGATTTTATATGAACAAATTATCGGGACTTATCGCCGCGACGCATACGGCGTTTAACGCCGACGGGAGCGTCAATTACAGCGTTATCGGTCAGCAGGCGGAACTGCTTCAGCGTCAGGGCGTCATGGGCGTCTATATTTGCGGGACGACGGGCGAGGGAATTTCCTGTTCCGTGGACGAACGCAAAGCCGTCATGGACGAATGGGTGAAAGCCGCAAAAGGCAAGCTGACGATTATCGCTCACGTCGGCGCGCTGGCTTTGACGGACGTTCAGAATCTGGCGGCTTACGCCCAAAAAATCGGATGTGACGCCCTGAGCGTCGTACCCGCCAACTACTTCAAGCCGGGCAATGTCGAAACGCTGGTTGACTATTGCTGCGAAGCGCTCAAAACCGCTCCCGACCTCCCGTTCTACTATTATCATACCGGCATGTCGGGAATTAACCTGTCGATGGTCAAGTTCCTCGAATGCGCCGACAAACGCCTGCCCCAGCTGGCGGGAATCAAGTTCAACAGCGTTGACCTGTACGAGTACCAAAACTGCCTGGCGGCTGTCGACGGGAAATACGACATCACCTTTGGCGTCGACGAGTTCTTTGCTGGCGCGATTGTCCTCGGCGCGAAGTCCGCAATCGGAAGCACGTACAACTACATGGCTCCAACGTATCTGAAAATCGTCCGCGATTTGAAAGCCGGCGACTTCGACGCGGTTCAGAAATCCATGCGAAAAGTCTGCCAGGTCGTTGACATCCTCGTTCAGTACGGCGGCGTTGCGGCGGGCAAAGTCATGATGTCCGCTCACGGCCTGGATATGGGCGACGTCCGACTCCCGCTCAAGTCCATCTCCCCGGAAGGAAAGAAGGACATTTTGTCACGAATCGACGCGCTTGGAGTGATAGAACAGTGAGGCAATAGGCAAGAGGCAGTAGGCAATAGTTTAAACAATCCTGCTGCCTGCTGCCTCTTATAAACCTATATGCTGCTTACTGCCCATTGTCTAATGCCTTTTCCCTAACCCTACTGCCTATTGCCTTCTGCCTACTGCCTACTATGTACACAAAAGACCACATCAACGAACTGTATCAGCTTTATTCCAATACGCTGTTTAATGATTCCATTCCATTTTGGCTCAACCACGCCGTCGACTCTGAGCAGGGCGGGATTATGACCTGCGTCGACCGGGAGGGCAAGCTGTTCGACACCGACAAGGGCGTCTGGCAGCAAGGGCGATTCGCCTGGGTGATGGGGCATCTGTACAACAACTGCGAAACGAAGAACCCCGTCTGGCTGGATCAATGCCGGCAGACGCTGGACTTTGTCGAGAAGTACGCCTTCGACGAAGACGGGCGAATGTTCTTCCAGCTTACCCGCGACGGCCGCCCGATTCGCAAACGCCGTTACGCGTTCAGCGAGTCGTTCGGGGCGATTTCCTTCGGAGAACTGGCAAAGGCGGACGGCTCCGATCATGCGAAGGAACTGGCTCTTAAATGTTACAACATTTTCGCCAACCACGTTCCGTATCCGCCCAAGTTTACAGACGTCCGTCCCATGATCGGGCTGGGCTACTATGCCATTCTCATTGCGACCATTCAGCAGCTGCGCGAGTCAATTCAGCTGGAAGGCGCCGACGCGAAAATTGACGAGTGCATCGAGAAGGTTCAAAAGT
>JAZRTH010000789.1:0-3803 GCA_045651945.1 Thermoguttaceae bacterium | reverse complement strand
TAAACGTAAACGTGTCCTGAGTAAACAGACGCGGGAGTTCTTCCGCCTTGTTGGTGAAATAGCACGCGCCCTGCCCTCGTTTGGCAATGTCCTTGAGCAGATCGGCGTCACAGTCGGCTTCCGTTCCCAGCGCGATAACGCTGCACGTAATCCCGGCTTTTGTGCATTTATCCAGCAGTTCGGTATATTTCCCCGGCTCTTCGGAGTCGGCGGCATCGGCAAAGAGAACGATGTGCTTTGTCTTCGCTTCCGCTTTGGAAAGCATTCTAACCGCAGCGAGAAGCCCCTGATAGACGAAAATCCCGCCGCCCTCGGAACGGATTGTGCGAATCTTTTTCTGGAGTTCAGCGCGATGCTCGACGCTTTGCAAATCGGCGACGACGTGCGGCGCGGTGTCAACCGCCAGCACGCCCAGCTGGTCTTGTCCGGAAAGAATTTCCAGCGACTGCGCCACGCCCAGGTTGGCAAGATCCATTTTAGTTCTGCCGCCGCCGACTTCCATGGTCATAGACCCGGATCTGTCCAGAACGGCGACCAGCGCCAACGACAGCTTGCGGTGTTCCTTTCGCAGTTCCATGCTCACCGGCATAATCGGCTCGACAGGGGAACGGAAATAGCCGCCCAATCCAAACGACTTTTTACCGCCGGTCATGAACAGCCCGCCGCCGGAACGCTCCACCCAGGCGCGCATCGTTTCCAGTCCCTGTGACGTTACGCTGGACGCCTCGACGTTTTCCAGAATTACGGCGCTGTACTGCCCCAGCGTTTCCAGATCGACGGTTATTTCAGACGGGTCTTTGGATTCGACTTGCAGCTTTCCCGCCTGGAGAGCTTTGCCCAATCCGGAATTCCCGCCGGCGCACAGATGCAGAATCGGCTTGGATTTCCGCACCCCGACAATCGTCTTGGCGGAATTGTTTTCTTTGATGGCGTCCGCTCCCGGCGTCGAAATTTCTACTGTGTAATTTATCGCCGCCGCATTGCCGATTTGGTCGGCTGTCGCCTTGTCACGAAACGTCAGAGAATTTCGCCCGGCGGTACAGGTTTTCACGCCGGACGCGATGAGCGTCTGACCGCGATAGAGTTTATAGTTGACGTCTCCCGCTTTGGGGACGTTCGCCCAGGCGGTTATCATAAACGCCTGACCCGGCTCAACGGAATCGGGCACGTCCAGGCGTTCAATCCAGGCGTCCGCCAATTTGGGTCGTTCGATAATTCGATAGTCAATCGGAACGGACGACGTCTGATTGGCGATTTCCAGAAGAGGGTCAACGCCGGTGTAACGCCCGTCCGTTAAAAGGAGAATCCGCCCGCCGGTTTGCGGGGGAATTAAAGAGCGCGCTGCTGAAATCGCTTCCAGAAGTTCTGACCCGTCCTGACCGACAGGGCGCGTCCATTCCTGAAACTGAACCGTAGACGCCGGCTGCGGCGGCAGTTCCACAGCCGCCTTCTGTCCAAAGGAGACGACCGCCAGCTTGTCTTTCCGGCCCGCCGGTCGGGCGAGCAAATCGATTATTTCCTTTTGACGAGCCGACGCGTCAGACGGCATCGACAGGCTCCTGTCCGCAACGACGACCGTCGTTCCCCCTTCGTACTGGCGATAAATCGCCAACTGCGCCAGCGACAAAATAACCAGCGTCAAAAACGCAGCGCGAAACAGCCCCGCCGTTCTGGACGAATACGGAGCCAGAACGAACAGCGCTATTGCGGGAATTGTCAGCAGAAGCCAAATGGGGGAAATGAACATTTCAGGACGCGATGTAACGATTTACTGTTTCTTTTCAGTTTGCTCTTCCGGCTGCTTTTCCGGCTGCGGTTCTTCCGGGGCGGGAGCCGGTTCGGCTTCTGGGGCTGGTTCAGACTTTTCTTCTGCTTGCGGAACCGGAGCTTGCTCAGCTTCCGGCGTCGGTTCAGACTTTTCTTCCGCCTGCGGAGCCGGTTCAGACTTTGTTTCAGCTTCCGGCGCGGGTTCAGACTTTTCTTCCGCTTGCGGCGCCGGAGCTTGTTCTTCCGGAGCCGGAGCTTCTTCGATGTCTTCTAATACGATATCGTCAACAGCGGCTTTCGGCTCTTCCGGTTTCGGCTCCTCAGTCTTCGTTTCTTCCGCCTTTGGCTCCTCTGTCTTGACTTCCTCCGGTTTCGGTTCTTCAGCTTTCGGTTCCTCTTTCTCAATCTCCGGGAGATCTTCTAATTCCGGGCTTTCGTAGGCGTCCAGATCGAGTTCAGGCGGATTGGGATTGTCTTCGGTCGGCTGCTGCGGTTGAGCGTCATGATCATGGTCATGGTCAGCGTCTTCTGCGGCGTGTTCGTGAGCGTGGTCATGAGCGTGGTTGTGGTCATGGTCGCCGACCTCGCCGCATTCGGGACATACCAGTTCAGACTTCTTCGCGATAACGTCTTTTCGGGAAATATGAATCTTTTTGTATTCGGCGTCGTCGATAATATAATACCAGTCTGCAAAGCGTTTGTTGAGTTTCTCGACTTTTTCTTTCGCTCTGGCGACAGCGGCTTCGTACTGCTTGGTTTTCTTCTCGTTAGCCGCTTTGACGTCTTCAATTTTTTGGAGAGCCTCCGCAACAGCAGCCCCATCGGGAGAATTCTCGTTGGGAGCGTCGGGAACGGGTTCCAGTTCCGGCTTTTTAATTCCATCCGGGTTGAACTGAACCATAACAAACAGGTATCGATTGACTGCGGATTCGTCCTGATTGGAACGGACGTTGTCGGCAATCGCGCCGAATCGCAGCACGTATTCGACGCCGTTTCCCATGTTGACGGTAATATCGCCGTCGGTTGACAGGAGCGTAATTTTCTGCTGTCCGTCCGGACCGGGAATCGGGAGCAGGCAGAAGCCCTTGGCGATCAAATCCGCCTGGGTTTCGACGTCAACTTTGACAGCCCCGGTCTGCTTAAGCGATTTGCTGAACGCGTCGGACTTCCGGCGGACGTCTACGATTTTCAGGTCGTCGAGAGCTTGCGCGAGCCGTCCGATTCTGGCAACGTCCAGCCCTTCGTCGTCACGCAGTTTAAGCTGCTTTAACATCCCGTTTTTATCGGAAATGGTCATCTCTTCCAGCGACCACGACGGATCTGCCTGGTCGTCAAAGGCGAATTTCATCATGCCGTTGTCTCGAAGATACGGCTCGCCGTTTTGAATTTTCAACGCCAAATCGTTGACGGTAATCGATTTGATATCCCAGACGTCAATCTGAAGCAGGTCTTTTTCAATCCAGTCGCCGAAGTTGGTTGACAGTTTGTCCGTATAGATTTTCGTCGTGAAAATCGGGTTCTGACCAACGCGGCGGACGTACCGCTGATCTTTTGTATTTTTGACGCTGTCGCCGATAATCAGCCCGAGCAGGACGTCGCCGTGAGCGTTTCGCAAAACGACTTTCGTTCCCACGCCGCGAGAGCCGGGCGGCAAATCCTTTTCGTCCGGGTCGACTACGCCGTAGGTTTCCTGGTCTCCGCTGTCGGTCGAAACCTGATTGAGAATTTCCAGCCCCATGACGTCGCTTGCCGCTTCAACGAGCTGCGTTTGCGCGTCGGTTGGGTAATTGTCATGCGTTGGAATGCTCCATCGGTTGTTGACCTGTTTGACCTGAAACGAGCTTTTTTCAGACGTCTGGGAATTGTACTTGACAATTTCCAAAGACGTCGCGTCGTTCGGGTTTTTGAAGTCCGGGAACAGCTGCGCTCCCAAACCGTTTTCGACGCTGACAGCGGTTTGAATCGGGCGATTGACATACCAGCTGGCGCCAGCCGCCGCGACAGCCAGAATAACGAACAGCAATGTTTTCTTGAAT
>JAZRTH010000788.1:0-2548 GCA_045651945.1 Thermoguttaceae bacterium | reverse complement strand
TTTTTTCGGTTTTCTGTCTATATGAATATACGAAGAAAAGCGATTTTATAGCATGCCGCGATTATGTATATTGCCTATTTATCCGGGTTAACTCTTATTTGCAGCGAAGCTGCGGGGCAGCAGCGTTCGCCGGGCGTTTTGCCGGGGCATTGTTTCAGACCGGCGCAGTTGAGGCAGATGGCGTCTTCCAGTTTGCGCCCTTCGGCAAAGGCCGCGAGGCTTTCCATGGTCGTCTGAGCGATGTTCGATTCCGCCTCTTGCGTGAAAAACGCCTGATGGGAAGAGACGATAACGTTGGGAAACGTCGTCAGACGAGCCAGGGCGTCGTCCTGCATGACGTCGCTGGAACGGTCTTCAAAGAAGTAGTCGGTTTCCTCCTCGTAGACGTCCAGCCCGGCGGCGCCGACTTGCCCGGTTTTCAAGCCGTCGATGAGGGCGGCGGTGTCGATGAGTTTGCCGCGGCTTGTATTGATAATCATGACGCCGGGTTTCATTTCGGAAATGGTCTTCGCGTTAATCAGATGAACGTTGTCCGGCGTGAGCGGGCAGTGGAGCGAAATTATATCGCTGTTACGGAAAAGCGTATCGAGGTCAACGTACTGGAAGTGCAGCTCGTTCGCCGCTGCATCGTTGGGGTAGAGGTCGTAGGCGAGAACGTTCATTCCGAATCCCTGTAACAGCCCTATAAACACGCGCCCAATTTTGCCTGTTCCGATAACGCCGATCGTCTTGCCCCGCAGGTCGAATCCCATCAGCCCGTTGATGGAAAAGTTGCTTTCTCGAACCCGGTTATAGGCGCGATGAATCTTCCGGTTGAGCGTCATGAGCAGCCCCAGCGTGTACTCCGCGACGGCGTAGGGGGAATACTGCGGGACGCGAACGACCGGAATGCCGCGTTCGCAAGCCGCCTTGAGGTTGACGTTGTTGTACCCGGCGCAGCGCAGAGCGATCATCCGCACCCCGTTTTGGGCGAGGGACTCAATCGTCGGCTCGCTCAAGTCGTCGTTGACGAACGCGCAGACTGCGTCGAACCCCGCTGTCAGCGCTGCGGTTTGCGGACGCAGCTTCTCTTCGAAATACGTCAGGTCGAACCCGTACTTTTTATTCTCCGCGTCGAAAAACCGACGGTCGTACGGCTTGGCGTCAAAAACGGCGACTTTAAAATCTTTGTTGTTCATGAGTTGCGAAAAAAATTTATGAGGCGCTTGCGCTTCCGCTAGAACCGCGTAGCGGTTCAATATTAATAGCCGTGGGTTTTAACCCACGGAGCGAGTTGCGAGGAATACTTTATCGCGTAATTATATCAATCCAATAAAGGCGTTTTCTACGGCGCGAGTCGGAACGCATCGGGGTCGACAGCCAAGGCGGCTTTGAGTATCAGGACGGAGTCGCTGGGCTGGCGACCGTATAGAATAATCGTATTTTTCCCTTTGGAAAGCGGGATCGGGCGGTTGGGTCCTGCGCCGT
This sequence comes from Thermoguttaceae bacterium, assembly GCA_045651945.1. Lineage (GTDB taxonomy): Bacteria > Planctomycetota > Planctomycetia > Pirellulales > Thermoguttaceae > RUG11551. The sequence goes on along the minus strand of JAZRTH010000788.1, from coordinate 1,081 downwards.
CGCCCCCATAAACCGGCGACGAAACGTTATACCACGGCTGATCCGTTCGCTTTGAACCTTGGGAAATGACGTTTTTCTTTTCTTGTTCATTTACTGACATGTACCGCCACGCGGGGGTCTGATACCCGGTCTTGGCAAAGAGCCAGTATTCGCCGTCGGCGGGGACGTCAAATTCCAGCGCTGTGCCGCCAGAGGGAATCGCTCTGATTTTGGACGCATAAATCGCGTCTTTGCGCGCCTGCGCTAAAAGACGAGTGTTTTCGCGGGAATCGACTGTAACGGAAACGACGCGCGAGAACCCGGATGGGGTTCTAATCGCAAACGCCGACGTGTATCGCCGCGCCTGTTTGACCTTGGCGGGATTGACTCGAACCGTCAGCGTTGTCGTCTGCCCGGATTTGAGCGTTCCAGACTGCGGCGTTACCGTAAAGAAATCGGCTGCGGTCGGCTGAACGATTTGGAATTCATCTGAATAGCCCGTCCCCTTAACGAGGATTTTAATCCCGGCTTGGGACGTATAAACGTCGTTTTTAGCGGACAGTTCAACCGTCTGAACGGACGTGTCAAAGGGAACCGGTCGAAACGGAATCGACTCAACGCCGGTTTTGTCGATCGCGCCGATACTGACGCTCGAACGGGCGGTGAAGTTCGGGACGGCTTTGCCTTTTCCGGACGCTGCCGAATTTGTCTCTAATTGATAGCGTCCGGAAGATTCGTTGAGAAACAGCCTGTCGTGCGTGTCACGAGCGATTCCGTGCTGTTCCTGATTGAATTTGCTTTGAACGTCTTTCATTTGTTTTGTCGCGCCCCAGCCAATGACCAAATCGTAATCGAAATCGGACTGCAGCGGCGCGAAGAACTGTCGAGTTGTAACGCTTCCGCCGACGTAGAGGTTGTTGCGGCTAAACGCCTTGAACAGGGGCGGTTTGCGATTTGCCAAGGCGTCGTATTCGTTCTGAGAACCGCCGGGGCTGGAAATGCCGCCGTATCCGACAACGGTGTTGTTGATAAAATGAAGACGCCCCAAACCGAGGTTTCCGAAAACGTTTTTAATCCCAGCGCCGACAAGGTCAAACTCGTC
>JAZRTH010000787.1:0-6129 GCA_045651945.1 Thermoguttaceae bacterium | reverse complement strand
CAAGAGGTGAAAAGCCTCGCTGAGCTTCATTTCGATCTGTTCTTGTTCAGGAGAAACAGCGTTTTCGTTTTCGTCGTTCATGAGATGACTCCTTTGTTTGATAATGTTAAACGATTTGTGTTACATGACTAATTATGCGCGATTGAACTTTTCCTTCGGCTGTTTGCAGCGCGGGCAGCGCCAGTCGGCAGGGAGGTCCTCGAACGCGACGCCGTCATGTTCGGCTGGATCGTAGACATAGCCGCAAACCGAGCAGATGTATTTGCCGCTGGGCGTTTTGAATACAATTTCTCCTGGAGGAATTATCTCAGGCGGGTTGTTGAGATCGACGACGCGTTTTGCCTCAAGGCTTTCCAGAGCCTCCGGCGTATGCGTTCCAAGCCAAACAGTCGGACGGGCGGCGCAGAACGCGCGAACTCGGTCGAGCGTTTGGCGGGCAGCCGCCTGGTCTTCAAAAACGACGGAGAGTTTGTTCTCATAGAGCGCGACATCTGTATAGGTAACGTCGCCGTGAATGAGATAGAAAAGCCCGTCAGATTCGACTGCAACAATGCAGTTGCCTTTGGTGTGTCCCGGGGCGAAAATATACGTTACGCAGTCCGCGATGCGCTGGGATTCCGGGAACTCGTAGTACGGACCGTCGGAGAAGGTCGCAACTGTGGGGTTGTACGGTTTAATCTCGTCTGACGCCGCTTCGTCAGCGGAACAGATAATCTCCGCGTTCGGAAAGGCGCGAAGTTCGCCGGTATGATCGGCGTGTTTGTGAGTGATGAGGATTTTTGAAATCTGTTCCGGTTTGTAGCCGAGGTCAGCCAGGGCTTCCAGGTACGGTTTTATGGTTGTTCCCAAATAGATGGTTGTGTCCTTGTCGGCAGTCATTTCGGGGAACTCGGCAGGCAGTCCCGTATCGACGAGGATGACCTCGCCGTCGGTTTCGATTACCCAGTTTTGAAGACAAGAACGGTATTTTACCGACGGGTCTAGTCCTTCCGCTCCTTCGCCGCCAAGGGCAAACGGGCGAGTCATAAAGCCGTTTTCAGCGAAACGGACAGGTTTAATTGTAATGCTCATAATAAGGTTTCCTTTCTTGAGAGGAGTTAACAACCATACAGGGGATTTATTTCGTCTTATTTACTTCAATTCCGCTCCGCAGGAAAACGCCTTGGCGACGACTTCTCCCATGAGGCGATAAACGTGAGCGCAGGTATCGAAGCAGATCGGTTTCATCTTGTCTGCATCGGGCTTGCCATCTGTCATTGCAGACTCTTCGACGGCGCAGTTGACGATTTTACCGACGACGTTGCAATTGCTTTCGTTCATCGATACGAGCTTGCATTCAAGGACAAGCGGCAATTCGTTGATAACAGGCGCGTCGACGAACTCGCTTTTAACGGTTGTGAATCCGCTTTTAGCAACCTTGTCCGGCGTTTTGTTTCCGCTTACGATGCCGAGGTAGTCGCAAGACTTGACCGTCGGCGCGGTTCCGAAAGCGACGGTAAACGCCTTTTTGGCGGCAATGTTTGCCCAGGTTTTGTGAGCGGTGTCAATGCAGATGGTAATCTCATCTTCCAGCGTGATTCCACCCCAGGCGGCGTTCATGACGTCCGGCGTTCCATCCTCGTTATAAGAGGCAATCATCAAAACCGGCATTGGGAACATCAAATTTTTCACTCCGAGGTTTTTCTTCATTTTGTAAATCCTTTCTTGTATGATTGTCAATCCCTTTAGAACTGTTCGCGTCTTATCGGGATTCTATGTACATGAGTTAGGGAATTTCTAATATACTTTTTCAACTTGAAATTTCCCGAAAAAGAGCTATTAGTTCCTAGCCGCTAGCCTGGTTATTACTGTTTCATGATACAATGCACGAATCAGGTTTATCAAGCTAATAGCTAGAAGCTAGCAGCTAGAGGCTTAATTTCGGAGAAACTCAAGTAGTTTCAGTATATTATCGTACCGTAAAAATTTGTAGAGCGCAAGGGGGGGGATAAATGGATGCGATCAACAGCGAGTTCAAAAAAAGAAATGGAAGGCGGTAATGCAGCAAGCGTTAGCGAACGGAATTACGCATTCGCCGTCAGGCGAACAAACGTCGAGAAGCGTGTTTAACAAAGAGACGAAGCCGAAAAAGGATTGTTAGCAAGGCAGGCAAGGCGGTAGAGGCGCCCGCAAACCGGGCTGAAAAATGTGCAATCGACGGCGCGTCCCTCGCCCGGCTCGCCATTCTGCCTTCCAATCCTCTTGTCTCTTGTTTACTTCTCAATCGTATTGGAATTCTGATTGTACGCTTTTGCTACGCACTTCCACTCGCCATTCATTTTCAGAAGGAGAAGAACGTCGGTAAAATCAATCCGGTTGCCCCAGCCTTCTTCCAGGACGCGAACAACGGCAAGAGATTCTTCAACAAGCAGAACGTCCACTCGAGCTTTGAAATTATCGCCGCCAGGAACGGTGTCAACATTGTGATAGAACTGCTCAATTGAACCATGTTCAAGTTTGCCGTCCAAATAACCGAAGAGAACGGCTTCGTCAATGAAGAGTTCTTTTGCATATTTGCTGTTGCCTTCCGCCACGCTCTTGACAAACTTCAAAGCCGCTTCTTCGACAGCTTGATATTCTTTCAACTCTGCTCTCATAATAGCCTCCTAAAGGTATCGTTAAAAAATAATCGAATAAAACCATCTACTGTCAATTTATATAATAATGAAAATTTGTCAAGGGGATCAAGGACTCTAAATCTCGCATTGGTGCGCAAAATTAGGGACGCGAAAATGGAAGGCGGTAATGCAGTGAGCGGAGCGAACGGAATTACACATTCGCCGTCAGGCGAACAAACGTCGAGAAGCGTGTAGAACAAAGAGACGAAGCCGGCAGCCTTCTCGGATGTAGCCCGTCCCCGGGCTACTTGCTGGCGCTAAAAACGCCTTCGGTTCGCAGCCCAAAATATATGAGCCACAATCTCTTTTTCTCCCCGCCAAGGTCTTGACTTTTACTCTCGCTGCCGTATAATTAGCAATAACGTTATAGTTGAAGAGTTTAATTCCCTGTTGTTAAATACATTGCAATTATGTTCAGAGAAATGAGACGCGCCGGGCAGCGTCTTTCTGACGAAGAGACGTTAAACGTTCTCAAATCAGCTAAACGCGGCGTTTTGTCCATGATCGGAGACGACGGCTGGCCGTATGGGGTTTATCTCAATCCGTTTTATAACGACGCTGACGGTCGAATCTATTTTCACGGTTCCAAAGTTGGACACAAAACAGATTCCCTTCGCGCTGACAACCGGGTTTCCTTTACGGTTATTGACGATGGGATTCAAGACGACCCGGGCTGGGCGCTGACGTTTCGCAGCGTCGTGGTTTTTGGTCGAATTGAGTTCGTCGCCGATCGCGATTTTGCGATAGAAATCTGCCGCCGGCTGGCAAAGCGGTTTAATCCTGACGACGCTGATATAGAAGACGAAATTCGCCGCGCCGGCGCCGCCGTTCAAGTTTTAGCCCTCATTCCAGAACACATTACAGGCAAACGAATTCACGAAGCGTAAGCGAATTTCCAACAAGTTTTACCCCCAGATTATAACCATGATTAAAAAGACGTTATTATTGACTGTAACGCTGGCGATTGCAATAGCCGCGCCGGCGTTTTCTGAAGGAGTAAACAAGATGACATCTCAACCATTGTCAGAAAAAGAAATTTGTATTGTCGATATCGGAGCGGCGCTCGCCCGGGGCGATCAGTCGGCTTTGGCTGGCGCGTTCAATCGAGGATTTGACGCTCAATTGACGCTAGCGGAAGCCAAAGAGTACGTCGGTCAGCTTTACGCGTATTGCGGTTTCCCGCGCGCGCTCAATGCGGCGGCAACGCTTCAAAACGTCGTCAAGGAACGACAGTCGGCAGGCAAGCCGGTTTTGGAAGGCGCCGCCCCGTCTCCCGCTCCTCAAGGGTCTGCCCTGACGTTCGGAACGGAGAATCAGACCAAACTGTGCGGCGGTCCGGTCAAAGGCGCTCTGTTTGACTTCCATCCGCAGCTGGACGAATACCTCAAAGCGCATCTTTTTGGCGACATTTTCGCGCGTGACAACGTTTCGTGGCGGGATCGGGAAATTCTCACCGTCGCGGCTCTGTCAGCTCGACCGGAAACCAAACCGCAGATGAACGCTCATCTGAACATCGCGATGATCAACGGTTTAACTCAACAGCAGGGCGACTTTATCGTCAAGCGAGTTGTCTGTCCGTCTGATCCGGCTCTGCTGCCGTCTGACTGGTCGGCGTTTCCTGTTGGAGATCCAAACGACGCGTACGCGAAATACTTCATCGGGCGCAGTTATTTGGCGGTTCTTTCCAAAACTCAGGTCTTTACGTGCGCCGTTACGTTTGAACCGGGCTGCCGAAACAACTGGCACATTCATCACGCTTCCAAAGGCGGAGGGCAGATTCTCATTGTTACTGCCGGAGAAGGCTATTATCAGGCGTGGGGTGAACCGGCGCGTCGGATTCGCAAAGGCGACGTCGTCAACATTCCCGCCGGGGTTAAACACTGGCACGGCGCGGCTCCCGACTGCTGGTTCCAGCATCTGGCGCTGGAAGTTCCCGGAGAAGACTCTTCAAACGAATGGCTTGAACCGGTTGACGACGACGCGTATCGGAAAGCGACCGAAGGAAAATAGTTTTTACTCTTTGCCAACCACTTACTTTTAGGGTGATACTTCATGACAAACATTCCATCAATAACATTAAACGACAACGTATCGATTCCGGTTTTCGGATTTGGAGTTTACCTCATTCCCTCAGACGGCAGTACGTACAAAGCGGTTCGTGAAGCTCTGGATTTGGGAATCCGTCACATTGATGCCGCGGCGGCGTATTTCAACGAACGCGAAGTCGGAAAAGCGATCAGAGAAAGCGGCATTGATCGAGAAGAAATCTTCCTGACCAGCAAGCTCTGGGTTCAGGATTTCGGGTTCGACCTGGCAACAAAAGGCGTTGACGCGTCTTTGAAAAAGCTCGGTTTGGACTACATGGACTTGTACCTCCTTCACCACCCTTACGGGGACGTTCCCGGGGCGTGGAAAGGCTTGGAAGCCGCCAAAGCGGCTGGGAAAATCCGGTCGATTGGCGTCAGCAACATGACGCCAAAAATCTGGAACGAGTTCGTCCCGCAGTTCGATTCGCTCCCGTCGGTCAATCAGGTGGAATACAATCCGCTCTGCCAGCAAAAGCCGCTGCGTGAACTTCTGGCGAAGAACAACGTCGCTTTGGAATCCTGGGGACCGCTCGGACAGGGGAATCCGGAACTGCTTTCGTCTCCCGTTATTGCCGACATCGCGTCCGCGCACGGGAAACAGCCGGGACAGGTCATCTTGCGTTTTGAAGTTCAGGAAAACGTTATCGTCTTCCCAAAATCGACCAAGCCGGAACGAATCAAGAGCAACATGGACATCTTCGATTTCTCGCTTACCGACGAGGAAATGGCTCGGATTCGCGCTCTGGACACCGGCAAAGGACGTTGGAATCCGGAAGATCCCGGCGTTGCCGACATCCTTCGCAACTACGACGTTCACGCAGACGACTGAACTTGTCCGGTTAAAACCGGGGTTCCATAGAGTTTAAGTTTGGGTCATCCGACAAGTTAGTACCTGTGAGCTAAAATAGGTTTATTTAGGGTCTATTAGTCCCACACGGAAAACACGGATGAGACGGATTTACACCGATTGTTTATTTTTCATACTTGCATTATTGGCAAGACTTGATTCCCTTATGTATTTTTAATAAATAAATATATTTTAGTCGATGATTTATGAACTTAAATTAATCAATCGGTGAATATCCGTTTAATCCGTCAAATCCGTGAACGGACTGTCCTGCTCAAAAAATGTTAGGTACGCAGTTACCGGATGAACCTTAAGTTTTTCAGGAAAACAGGAGTCAGAAATGAAAGTATTGATGTTAAACGGGAGCTGGAATGCCAACGGCTCTTCGAAATCGGGTCTTGAAATAATGGCGAAAACGTTTGCCGACGAAGGCGTCGAAACCGAGATTTTCGATCTGGGCGCCAAACCGGTGCGAGACTGCATTGCATGCGGACAATGCACCGAGAAAAAAGCCTGCGTCTTCACAGACGATGCTGTC
>JAZRTH010000786.1:0-9182 GCA_045651945.1 Thermoguttaceae bacterium | reverse complement strand
TCCCGAGTCGCTTGAGCAGCTGACCGATAAATACTGGGACGAGAAAAAGCAAGGGTCAATTCGTTTCGATCCCTGTTCCGGAAAAGACACGTTGGGATATCGGCTCAACGCTCAGTCAAAAGAGGACTGGGAGCGAGAACTGAAGCAAGGGCGAGAGAAAGACCCGGAATATCGTCATGAATTCGACGATTATTCGTTCCCTGTCTGGCGTCCGTTTATCCTGTACAGCGTTGGCTATGATTTGAAAGACGACAACGGCGAAATCCTCTCATTGACATCTGATAAAGGCGATTTGATATTTTAAGACGGGAGGCGGCGCCCCAACCGCGGTGCGAAGCCGCACGGGCAGAACGCGAGAAACGTATTATACCCTCTCCCGTTGGTCGCTTGCGGAAATTACGCTTCCGAGCGTGGGCTTTTTAGTGAGGAGGAAGGAGTTTCGCAAAGCGGAATGATTGCTGGTCGCTTGCGGCGGAAGCCTTCATGAATTGAGAACGCGGCAACCTCTCCGCCCCGCTGAAAGACATCGACGTATCCGGAAACCTTTCCGAGTCGCGGACGAAGTCCGCCTAAGAGTTTTTAAGCCGCAAAGAACGCAAAGAAACATGCCAAGGAAATACTCACGTTACTCCCGTTATCGACCAATCATCAGCATCAAACCTATAAAAAGAAGAATTGGTACAAGTACAAATCCGATCAAAAAAGAGAGCGTCAAGGCAAGCCAATGGGGCATAATGCGTTTTATAACCCAGTAAATCAGTAAGGATACCAGCAATACTGGTATCAATATACAGTCTATATAAAAAAATGGGAAATCCATAAAACGCGATTAAAAACAATTATGATTCTTTAAAACTTTTCGAACTTTGCGAACTAGAGCGTGAGATTTTCCGGGGGCTTACTCACCCACGGACTGACCTGCCCACAACCATCGAGGAGCGTTTGTGCCCTACTGCCTACTGTCTACTGCCTACTGCCTCGTGCTCCCCAATCATCTTCTCCATCCAAATCATATCGTACCAGCGGTTGAACTTCCAGCCGCATTTATGGAAATGGGCGACGATAACGTATCCGAGCCGTTCGTGGAACCGGACGCTGTCCAGAGTCAGGTATTCGTCTTCCGGGTCGGGATAGGCGATGCAGGCGTTGAGGTTCACAATCCCCTGTTGTTTGAGGGCGGATTCCAGACGCTCGTACAGCGCTCGACCGATTCCGCGCTGATGAAAGCCCCGTTCAACGTAAATGGACGTCTCCGCAGAACGAAAGAAGGCGGCGCGGGGATGGAATGGTCCGCCGTAGGCGTAACCGATAATACGGTTATCGACCATCGCGACAAAATACGGATACCGCTTGAGCGTCTTTTCCATCCGGAGCCGGATTTCCTCAGCCGTTGGGGCGACGTATTCAAAAGAAACCGCCGTCTGAGTTACGTACGGCGCGTATATCGCCGCGATAGCTTCTGCGTCGTCGTAAACGGCAGGTCGTATAACCAGGTCTGAAATCGACATAATCCGAGTTAGTTGTTATGAGTTAAAAGACAGCCGCAGCAGTTCTCAACGCAAATTGAGAACTGCAAGCGTTGTTAATCTCTTTTATTCTTTTGCGCCTTGCTCTTTCAGCCACTGAATCAGTTCTGGATTGCCGCTTAAGGATGCATCCTTCATGACTGACATTCCCATATTGTTTTTTGCGTTGATGTCAGCTCCCAGCGAAGCCAGCAATTGAACTAATTTCAGATTGCCTTTTTGGACGGCAAAATGCAAGGCTGTCGTTCCCATATTGTCTTTTGCGTTGACGTCAGCTCCTTTTGATGCCAGCCATTGAGCTACTTTCAGATTGCCATTTTGGACGGCAATATGCAAGACTGTACATCCCATATCGTCTTTTGCGTTGATGTCAGCGCCCTGCGCGACCAAAAATAGAAGCATTTTCTGATCTTTGGACATTACAGCGCATTGCAAAACCGTTCCAAACAATTTATCCTTTGCGTTGATATCAGCTCCTTGCTCAACCAACCACTTAACCAGTTCCAAATTACCGCTCAAGACGGCATAATTTATGACAGGAGCTCCTTTTTCTTTGACGTCTGCGCCTTGTTTAACCAGCCACTCAACCAGTTCCAGATTGCCGCTTTGAGCTGCAGAAGTTAAAATTGATCCAAATCCCTTGGGTTTCGCATTGATGTTAGCGCCTTGTTTAACCAGCCACTCAACCAGTTCCAAACTGCCGCTTTGAGCTGCAAAATGAAAGACTTTATCTTTGGCTTCGCCTTTGTTATTGGCGTCCGCTCCCTGTTCAATCAACCATTGAACCAGTTCAAGATTGCCGCTTAGAGCGCCCAATTGCAAGATTGTCATACCAGTTGCTCTATTTGTTGCATTAAGATTTGCACCCTGTTTAACAAGCCACTTAACCAAGTCCAGGGAACCGCTTTGTGCAGCAGAATGCAGGACGGTATTATCATCCTTGTCTTTTGCGTTGATATCAACTCCTTGTTTGACCAACCATTGAACCAGTTCCAAACTGCCGCTGTCAGCAGCGTCATGAATGACAGACCTTTCAAAGCTGTCTTTTGCCTTAACGTCTGCGCCATGTTGAACCAGCCACTCAACCAGTTCCAAATTGCCGCTAAAGGCAGCGTAGTGCAAGACGGTTGAGTTGTCATCGTCTTTTGCGTTGATATCCAATCCCTGTTCAATCAGCCATTGAACCAGTTCCAGGTTGCCGCTAAAGGCAGAAAAATGCAAGAGGGTAAGCCCACTAAGGTCTTTTGAATTAATGTCTGCACCCTGTTTCAAAAGTTTTTTAACCTCATCTTGCTTGCCTGTCATAGCAGCATAGTGAAGAACGTTGCCTCCATTAAAAGATTGATATGAAAAATTAATCTTTCCAGTTTGGAGCATCTGTTCAAAACGTTCTGCGTTACATTTACCAAACACCTGGTAAATTCTTTTTGTCTGCGGTTGATTGTCTGAATTATCTGTTCCATAACAGACGCCAACAAAACAAAAAGAAAGCGCCGCCAAAACGTTCAAAATGGATTTGTAAGTTGTCATAAATCGACTTTGCATAATTCACTCCTTCCTCCGAAATTACCTAAAGTTAATAACCAGCGTTAAAAACCGATAGTCGCCAGATTGAACATTTTAATTATAACCTCATAACCGTTTTGTACAAGAGGGCTATATAAAGCAATTTGACAATATTGCATAACTATTTTGCAAAAAACTTGTGAACGTTCAACAGCCTAAAATGTGTACAGGTCAAGTGCAAGCGAAAAGTCCACGCCCCATGCTCAACTCCTTGACATTGATTTTTTCTTATGTTAAAATAAAGCTGTTAGCTATTAGCTAGAAGCTAAAAGCTGTTTTACATTGGTAACACAACAAACCTTCAATTACCCTCAACCCCTTCCTGAAATCATGAAACTGAAAAGAGCGTTCCTGTTTTTACTCATTGCAATTCTTTCACATCTCCCGGTTCAGGCGGAGATTCGCGTCGACGCTGATTTCCCCGGCGGAAACGTCAAGGTCGAGTCAATCGACCAGGACGCGAACGTTGTTTGCGTTCGACCTGACCTGCGCGACACGAAGAGTAATTATTTCTATTTTTATTTCCGGGTTACCGGGGCGGAAAATCGAACTGTTACGTTCAAGTTCCCGGAAAAGTCCACGAATTTTGGCGCGGTCGGTCCGAACGTGAGCGTCGACGGCGGAAAAACGTGGCGCTATCTCGGTGAGAAGGAGTATTATACCTCCGGGAAAAAATTCCCCGCCGAACAGCACGAGTTTACGTGGACGTTCGGTCCCAACGACTCGGACGTCCGGTTCGCGTTCGGAACGCCGTACACGCAATCGAACTGGGACGAATTCATGGCTCAGTACCGCGCCCGGGAGGACGTTCGTTTTGAAACCCTCTGCCGTTCGCGGTTGGACAAACGCGACGTGGAACTCTTCCGCGTTCCGTATCTCGGGCAGGGGAAACCCCGGTTTTATCTCGCGTTCACAGCGCGCCATCACGCCTGCGAGTCCTCCGCCAGCCCGGTCATGGAAGGCATGATTTCGTTCTGTCTTTCCGACGCCCCGGAGGCGCAATGGCTTCGTCAAAACGCGGAAATCGTCTTCATTCCGTTCATGGATAAAGACGGCGTTGAAGATGGCGATCAGGGCAAAAACCGCAGTCCGCACGACCATAACCGAGACTACGTTCAGGAACTGTACCCGTCCGTCAAGGCGTTTAAGGCGCTCATCGTGAAAGAATCCGAAGGGATTCCGCTTGTTTTTATGGATCTCCACGCTCCCAATATCCGCGGGGGCAACAACGAATTCTACTACTCCCACGGCCCCATTGAGATGGAAAAAATGAACCCGATCTGGAACCGCTTCCGCAATAAACTGGCAGAAAACCAGAAAGACGGAACGCTGAAATACGAACCCAAATGGGACGTGCCAGGCCGCAGCGACGGCAAATACAATTCAATCACAACGTTCACCGGGAAAGATGGCAACCTGTCCTCCTCGAGAGTTTGGGCGCAAGGCCTTCCCAACGCCTACTTCACGAACTGCATGGAATTCGGCTATTCCCTGTGCGGCAACGCAACTATCACGCCGGTAACCGGTCGCGAACTGGGTCGAAACGTAATGAAAACCCTGGCAGAGATTTTGCAGGAGGACGGCGCGAAGGAACAATAAGTTTTCCAAAACGTCAGGACTGTCCCGCCATTACAAAAACCATTTGAAATTGAATAAACGCCATGAAGACTCTCACCCCGTTTTTGTTTGTCCTTGTCGCCTTCGCCGCTCCCCTTTTCGCGCAGACGCCGCTGGAGAAAGTTGCTGCTGCGTGCAAGATTTTCCCTACCTACGAGGCGGGCGTGAACAACGGCGCGATCGCTCCTATGGAGTACGCGGTTCTTCAGATGAAGCCCGGCAGCGAGGAAATGCTTGAGGCGGAGAGAATGCTTCTCGCTGCGTTTCCGACCGCTACGCTCGACGGTCAGCGAACCATCGGGCGAATTCTCCACCCCATCGCCGGTACTGCAACGGTCGAGGCTCTTACCCCGTTTTTGACGTCCGACGCGAACAACGGCGAAACGGCAAAAATTGCTCAGATGCTCGTTTCTTTCGTGAAAAAGAATCACGACTCGACCGTCCCTAAAGACGAGACGTTTACCGCCCCATACCGTCACGGCGAGTTCTACCGGAACGACTTCACTCCCGAAACGGACGCTCAGCTTGCCGCCCGACTTGAATCTGAAACCGCCGCGGTTCTGGCTTGCGCCGACTCGAAAAAACGTCTGGAACTTCTTGAAAAAATGGGAACGTCCATTGAACGAGCTCCCTCGCCGCTGGAATGGTACAAAAAACTCCTCGCCTCTCCTGACGTTACAACGCAGAAACAAGTCTGGGACTTGATGGGTCGTTACTGCCGCAAGGTGGAGTGCATGCGCTTTGCCGCCCAGGAGATGAAGCGGGATTCCAGGACCTCCGCCAACGCGGCTTTGGCTGCCGTCCGAATCGGGAACGTAAAACGGTTTTCCATGCAAAACGAGGTCAGAGAGATTCTGACCGACGTTGAACAGAACTGCAAAAACGAAGACGTTCGGATGCGCGCTGTTGCTGTGCTGCGTCAAATCGATATCCGTCAAGGGGGCGTTTTCATGTGGCATGCAACCCAGGCGCAGGAAACGCGTGACGAAAATCCCGCAGCGTTTCCTCCCGAAAAATGGTCGCCGCTGATAGCAGGTCAGACGGTTTTGGGCTGGGAACTGGCAACGACGCGCCATTTCCCGAAAGGCTCGTTCCTCTACTTGCGAAACATCGTAGAATCGGAAACGGACGTCAAGCTCAACGCGGAACTGACCTCGCCGGTTCCCGTTCGGTTCTGGTTCAACGGAAAGGTTATTTTCGAGAGCAAAACAGGCGGGGACAAGCCGTTCGTCGTTCCTGTTACAATTAACAAAGGCAAGAATCCGGTTTACATAGAATTCCAGTCGCAGGGACGCGCGTGCCCGTTCTCGCTGCGGTTTTTGGAACAAGGCGGAGCCGTCGCCCACGGGCTGAACTTCACTCTGTAATGAGCGTTGAGGTAAATTGAATATGTGCGGGTCAGTCCGTTCACGGATTTTACGGATTAGACGGATATTCACCGATTGGTTATTGGATGTTCGAAGGGTGAAATACCGTATTGCGTAGAAGAAAACGCCCCTTGGATGTAGCCCGTCCCCGGGCTACAACTTGACGGCAAAAGCCGTCAAGGAAAGCGGAAGCCTCCAAACTCCACAAGAACGTGGAAAGCCGCTCCGCCCCGCTGGTTCGCGGACGTATCGTCCGCCGAAGAATCCTCACGCAAAGTCCGCGAAGTTCGCAAAGTTTTAAAAAATAGACGCGAAGCGTTCACCCTAACCCCGAAGGGGTTACATTTCTATAACCGGCGGTTTTCAACCTCCGGGAAAAAGACGACAACAAAACAGAATATCGACAAACACCCTTTTCGTTCCCTCCCTCACGCCTGGCGTGAGGGAAAGAACGAAAAGGGCTGGACTCGATAAGGAGGACGGAGTAGGCTTCGCAGCCCGTAGACTAAAGTCGACGGTTATAGAAATAGCGTCCCTCCGGGACGAAACGCTTTAATTAAACACTGTTAAATTAGGAGATGTTTCAAATGATAGATTTTAATCTTGAAGGACGCTTAGACACTATGGAGAGATGTTTGAGAAAAGATTTAAGATTAATCCGTTCCCATGGCGTTTATTTGGATAACAAGTTTTTTTTCTGCAGTGGTCAAATAGATGTACAATCCGATTTTGAGATTTTAAGTTGCTATTATGCCATGGATAATAGATATCGCGAATCTCTTGGATGTATTTATGCTTCTAGTTTAATAATGAAATGGCTTCTTGAAACTTATTGTCAAGGAACTAAAATATATCCAAATACAGTAGGCGCAGGTTGTTGGGAAAAAATATTATTAATGTTGATAACCAAGGATAAAGAATTAATTAAATCAGTTGGAACGTTATTTGCACAAACCGCTTTTGATGTTGATCCAAAATACCATACGACAAAAGGAGCGTATTATATAAGTCAACCGCTTTCGATGTTATTAGTTGGAGATATTGATTCAGCAAAGAAGTGTTTATCATTAAAAAGATTAAAAGGGGATGCAATGTTTCGGGCGATTTGTAACGCAATGGATGCAATTGTTGCTTACGATAAAGAAGCGTTGGATGAGGTTATAAGAAAACAAATTCGAGCCTGGAAACAGTATTTCTCCAATCTGAAATCGCCCCAAAAATATGTTAATCATTTTGCCGCTTCATTAATCTGTTTAGCAGAATATGTTTGGGAAGAAAAGGTTAAATCCGATTATGACGAAACCATCAATCAGCTTGTTTGTCAAACGGAATATACCTCGTATCCTCTTCCTCCCGATTTATTTAAGATACCCACTCCAAGCGAGCTGGAATTATTTAAAAAAGAAGCCGAACAAAAAAAGAAGCCTAAATCTTTTTTAACCAGATTTTTAAAATGGTTAAAAATAAAAAAATGATGTAATCCCTTCGGGGTTAGAATGAATGCGGCTGATACAGCCGCGATCCAGCAGGTCGGAGCGGTTGTTCCAACGAAAGAGATTTTTCTTGTTCCGACAACGTAGCCCGAGGACGGGCTACATCCAGAGGAGGTTTCCGGCTTCGTCGTTTTGGTATGCACAGTTCACGGCGTTTTGTTCGCCGTTCCAAGCAAAGAGCATTATTTTTAAAACTTCACGAACATCCTCCGCGCCTCCGCATCTCCGCGTGAGGTTTTCCGGGGGCTTACGCAACCCGACTCGCCTTATCGTTTCAGTTCCTTTTCCTCCCGCCCCCTTGCAGGGAACAGAAGGAAAAGGTTATTTGACGATATTCTTTTTCATGCGTTTCGTATTCCGTGGGTTAAAACCCACGGCTAGAAATATTCAACCGCTGACGCGGTTGTTAAGGAAGCGTAACTACGTTAGCTTCGCTCACTTCGTTACCGCCTTCCATTTCTTTGCGAACTTTGCGTTCGTTGCGGCTTAAAAATTTTTGGGCGGGCAAAACGCCTGTCGTTCTCACAGCGTCCACGGTGCGCGACGAGGTCGGTCGAGCATCGCCTGGGCGACCGGGTCGTTGAGGATGTTTTCCGTCTCCGGGTCGAAATGAATCGGACGGTTTAAAAGCTGAGCGATGCGTCCCAAATGACCGATTGAGCAGACGCGATGGCACCGCTCAATGTTTCGGAACGGGATTTCTCTCGTGCGAACGCAGTGGAGAAAATCGCCCATGATGCACGGCTCGCCTTCCGCGCCGATCATCGGCGAGTCTATATCAAGATTCATGTCGGTTGGACGATGGAATACTTCTCCCTTGTAATTCGGAATCGGTATGTCCGGAACCGGGTATTTGCCGTTGACGATGTCTTCCTCGCAAAGTTTGCCGTCCTCTCCGCGCAGGCAGACTTCACCGCCGCCGCCGTCTCGCAGACCGTTTCGGAATCCGGGAACCGTGCCCCACGTCCCGCACGTATGCATGACGCAGCCGTTGGCGAACCGGTACGTCAACAGACCGCTTTCGTCCAGACTGGCGGGAATGATCTCGGTCGGGCCGGTATAGTCCAGCTCCATGGCGAACATCAAGCCGCCAAAGCAGTGAGAACCCCAGCCGTTCGTTGAGCCGGTAAAGTCAAACCAGCCGTTCCCGCGACCGCAAGTCAGATAGGCGCGATTAAACGGACGCCACGGCGCAGGCCCGAGCCATCGGTCCCAGTCCAGCCCCTCGGGAATCGGCTCGGCTTTAAGCGCGCGGTCGGTAAAGTGCGGAAGCCCCGGATTCGCCCAGCCCTCGCGAATCTCGCCAAGATAGCCGGCGCGGGCGATTTTGTGGAATTTGTGATAGTCGTTCCAAACGCGCTGAGAGCCGCCGGAGAAAACGCGCCCGGTCTCAATGGCGGTCTGACGCATAAGCTGACCGTCGCGGACAGTACACGTTTCGGGTTTCTCGCAGTAAACGTCCTTTCCGTGACGCATAGCGTCAATCGCCAGCCACGGATGCCAGTGTTCCGGCGTCCCGATATACACAGCGTCGTACCCCACGGCATGGGAAATATATTCGGAGTACTGGAACTGCTTGCAGTCACCGTTTCCGTACGCTTCATCGACCATCT
>JAZRTH010000785.1:0-4777 GCA_045651945.1 Thermoguttaceae bacterium | reverse complement strand
GTTTTTTCAAGTTGTCGACACGTCCGATATATAGATTGTTCACTGAGCGTAAAAGGGTATTCTTATGAGAAACATTAATTACCTGCTTTTATCAGTTTCAATAGCAATTCTTGCTATTTTCTCGACACAGTCTTATTTGGTAAGCTATAGGTTTATGTTTATCTGCATTGCGCTTATTCCTTTATTGATACCATTTTTCAGCTATCCTCCGGTCATAGAGTTCATAACCAATAATAAAAAAGAAGTTGAATCTAATCCCTACAATTTCAATCAAGATAGAACTGCTTATATCATTACCAGAATTCTGTTTGTTACATTGATAACAACGATTGCATTCCCCTGCGTCAGGTTTTTATTCTATTTCTGTGGCGTTAATATTGGCATCTTTGGGAGCGCTGTATCAGATCACTCGTTTTGTCGTTTAGTTGAGATTTTGATGGCGTCAAGTTGTATTTTGCAAACGTTGACAAATATTTATATGTATTGGCGCTCTCATTTAAAGTCTTTCGGAATAGCCGCCATCTCAAACATTTGCATTATTATATCTTATTGCATTGCATACGAAACATATAATTCTTTTGTAATTATTGAATAAACATATATATCATAAAGGATTACGAATCCTGTTTTATTCGACTCGATTATTCTGTTGCGAGCTTCGCTCGCGATCCGGGAAGGGTTTTGGCTGCGTTGCACTCTATGTTTCTTATTCCCAATTCTCCCGCTCCCCGTCCTTGAAAGAATCTTTCTCTTTGCTATAATTAGATGAAATGGATGGGGAAGCGATAAAAGCTCCTAGCTTCTAGCTCCTAGCCTCTAGTTTTTTTAATAGCTATCCGCTTTAAAAACTAAACGCTAAGAACTACCAAATCCCAAGCTAACAGCTAGCGGCTAATAGCTAATAGCTCTCCATTCAGAATTCCTAACTCCTAACTACCAAATATCATGCCCAAACGAACAGACATTAAAAAGATTTGTATTATTGGCGCTGGACCTATTGTTATCGGTCAGGCGTGCGAATTCGATTATTCAGGAGTTCAAGCCTGTAAGGCGTTAAAAGAAGAAGGATACGAGGTCGTTCTTGTCAACTCCAATCCGGCAACGATTATGACCGACCCCGTTATGGCAGACCACACATATATTGAGCCGCTAACCCCCGAAATGTTAGCGGCTATTTTGCGTAAAGAGCGTCCAGACGCCATTCTGCCCACGTTGGGCGGTCAGACGGGACTTAACCTCGGGTTCAAGGTCGCGGAAATGGGCGTTTTGGACGAGTTGGGAATTGAAATGCTCGGCGCGAACGCGGAAGTCATTCACCATGCGGAAGACCGCGAAGATTTCCGCGCGACGGTTGCGGCGGCTGGCGTCGACCTGCCGCGCTCTGACCTGGCGCACAACATGGACGAAGCTCTCAAGGCTCTGGACTACGTCGGATTGCCGTGCATTATCCGACCGGCGTTCACCCTGGGCGGAACCGGCGGCGGCGTAGCGTACAACCGCGAAGAGTTCATGAACGTCGCCAAAGGCGGCTTGGACGCGTCCATGGTTCACGAAATCCTTATTGAAGAGTCCCTTTTGGGCTGGAAAGAGCTGGAAATGGAACTCATGCGAGACAGCGCCGGCAACTGCGTCGTCGTCTGCTCGATTGAAAACCAGGACCCGATGGGCGTTCACACCGGAGACTCAATTACCGTCGCGCCGGTTCAAACTCTGACCGATCGCGAGTACGCCAAACTGGTTGAAGACAGCAAAAAAATCGTCGAAGCGATTGGGCTTCGCGCTGCCGGCTGCAACTTGCAGTTCGCTCAGCATCCAGACACCGGGCGAATGGTTGCCATAGAACTTAACCCGCGCGTGAGCCGTTCGTCCGCGCTGGCGTCCAAGGCGACCGGGTTCCCGATTGCAAAAATTGCCGTTAAAGTCGCTATCGGATACACGCTCGACGAACTCAAAAACGACATCACCAAAACGACGTCCGCCTGTTTCGAGCCGACAATCGACTACGTCGTTATCAAGATTCCGCGTTTCGCGTTTGAAAAGTTCCCCGGCGGAAATGAGACGCTGACCATTTCCATGAAGTCCGTTGGCGAAGTCATGGCAATCGGCAGAACCTACTGCGAAGCTCTGCAGAAAGGCGTCCGGTCCATGGAAACGAAGCGATACGCTCTGGTCAACAAGGCGGATCTGGACAAGCCTGTCACGCGAGACGAGCTGATTCGCAAGATGTCTACGCCGACGCGAGAGCAGTTCTTCGCCATCTGCCGCGCCATCTACGAGGGCATTTCCATCGACGAGATTTTCGACATTACCAAGATGGACCGCTGGTGGCTGGAAAACGTCAAGCTGATTATGGACAAAGACAAGCATTTGCAGACGCTCAACTTTGAAGAGCTGTCGGCGCCGGAAATGCTCGAAGCGAAAAAGATGGGCTTTTCCGACAACCGCATGGCGGAAATCTTCGGCGTTTCGGAAGAAGACGTTCGACGCCGCCGTCTGGATCAGGGCATCGACGCCGTCTGCAAGCTGGTCGACACGTGCGCCTGCGAGCACGAAGCTGTTACGCCGTACTATTACACAACCTACGAGGGCGAAGACGAAACGCGAACGTCCGAAACGCCGAAAGTCCTCATTCTCGGCGGCGGTCCCAACCGAATCGGACAGGGCATCGAGTTCGACTACTGCTGCTGTCACGCTGCGTTCGCCGTCAAAGAGCTGGGTTATCAGGCTATCATGATGAACTGCAACCCGGAAACCGTCTCGACGGACTTCGACACGTCAGACCGTCTGTACTTTGAACCGCTGACGGTCGAAGACGTTTTGGGCGTCGTGCGCCGGGAAAAGCCGATTGGAGTGATTCTTCAGTTCGGCGGTCAGACCCCGCTCAACATCGCCAACAAGCTGGTGGAAGTCGGCGTCCCGGTGCTGGGAACGAGCGTCAAGTCTATCGACGCCGCCGAAGACCGCAAGCTCTTCTCCGCGATGCTGCAGAAGCTCAACATTCGTCAAACGCCCAATACAACGGCGTACGAACTCAACGACGCTATCGTCAAGGCGGAAAAGATCGGCTATCCGGTTTTAATGCGTCCCAGCTTCGTTCTCGGAGGCGCGAAAATGGAAATCGTCTATTCAGAAGCCGACTTGCGAAACTACTGGTCTGAACTGCTCGTCTACGCAACCAAGGCGGACGTCCAGATTAACGAGGAACGCCCGATTCTTATCGACCGGTTCCTGTCAGACGCCATTGAAGTTGACGTCGACTGCATTTGCGACGGTACAGACGTTTACATCGCCGGCATTATGGAACACATCGAAGAGGCGGGCATTCACTCCGGAGACTCTGCCTGCTCGATTCCGCCGCAAACGCTTACCCCGGAGGTTATTGAAGAACTCAAAGACTCCACCCGCCGCATGGCGCTGGAACTCAACGTCAAGGGCTTGATGAACGTTCAGTACGCGGTGAAAAACAACAGTACCGTTTACGTATTGGAAGTCAACCCGCGCGCCAGCCGAACCGTCCCGTTCGTCTCCAAAGTAACAGGCGTCAAACTGGCGAACATCGCGACCAAGGTCATGATGGGCTATACGCTCAAAGAGCTCAACTGCCTGGAATTCCCGAAGTTCTCGCACGTCGGCGTAAAAGAAGCCGTCTTCCCGTTCAACCGGTTCCCGGGCGTCGACGCCGTTCTCGGCCCCGAAATGAAATCGACCGGCGAGGTCATGGGCATCGACCATTCCTTCGCCGCCGCGTTTGCCAAGTCGCAAATGGGCGCCGGCAGCAAGATCCCGACCGAGGGCGCTGTGTTCATTTCCGTTAAAGACGACGACAAAGCGCATCTGCAAGACGTTGCCCAGAAGTTTGTGGATATGGGATTTAAGATTATCGCCACCCGCGGCACCGCCAACCTGCTGCAGTCGTGGGGAATTGAATGCGAGCTGATTCAGAAAGTTTCCGAAGGCCGCCCCAACATCATCGACCGCATGATCGACGGCACGGTTCAGCTTATTATCAACAGCCCGTCCAGCAAACGCCCGACGCGAGACGAAGTCAGCATCCGCGCCGGCGCGATTCGTTACTCCATCCCGCTGGTAACAACCATCCGCGCCGCCAACGCCTACACTCAGGCGATTTCCTACATGAAAGAACACGGCTCCCAGTTCGACGTTACCAGCCTTCAGGAATACTACGGTTGAGTTAGAAATGTGACATTTTCGGAGTGCGAGAGTGAAGCGTAAGCGGAACTCTCGCTTTTATTTTAAATAGTATTGCTCAAACCGTCAAGCGAAGCTTGATACAGAAAATCAAACGGTCTTGACGGCAAGCCGTCAAGTACGAAAGCGAGAGCTGCGCTCTCGCACTCCGAAATTTTTCGTTCGCTTCGATATTATTCCGGGGGCTTACGCACCCCGGCTCGCCAACCGCCTTTCATTTTTTGCATTCTTCGCAAACTTCCTCCGCGTCTCCGCGGCTCCGCGTGAGTTTTTTCTTCGGCGGGCGAGACGCCCGCGAACCGGGCTCAACCGTGTGCGTGCGCGGGACAATCGTTTTGTTCGCCTGTCGGCGAATGCGTAATTCCGTTCGCTTCGCGAACTCCATTACCGCCTTCCATTCTTTGCGTACGCTCAAAATCTAAAATAATTTCCGCGTCCTCTTGTACAAATTCGTCTTTAGCGCTATAATATAGATAACGTGTAAATTATTGTTAATCACGAGATGCGATATTTTTTCTCGCAACTCGCTCCGTGGGTTTCACCCACGGCTAGAAACATTGAACTGCTA
>JAZRTH010000784.1:0-1106 GCA_045651945.1 Thermoguttaceae bacterium | reverse complement strand
GGAACAGACCGCGTTGTCGGCATGGTCGTTGCAGACCCGACCGCGTCGCTGTTGACCGTTTGCGAAAACGGATTCGGCAAAAAGACCCCGTTCGGTCCCGGTTCAACGACAATCATCGGCGGAGAAGACGCCGACGACTCTGACGCTCCGGAATCTGCTGAAGCTGAAACCGCTCCAGAAATCGAAGCTCCCGAAACGGACGCCCCGGAAACCGACGATTCCGCCGCCGAATCCAACGCTCCCAACAGTTCCCGCTGCTATCGAACGCAAGGGCGCGGCGGGAAAGGAATTCGCGACATTCGCACGACCGAACGCAACGGCAAGGTTATCGGCATCGCCAGAATTTATTCCGGCGACGAAGTCCTGATGATGACCGCCCGCGGCAAACTGCAGCGCATCTCGCTGGACGAAGTTCGCGACACCGGCCGCAACACTCAGGGCGTCCGTTTGATGAAACTCGACGCCAACGACAAACTCGTCGCCGTCAAACGCATTCCTCGAGACGACAGCGCCAGCTCAGCTGAAACTGACGAGACAGATAACACCAACTTATAACCTGAATTCCCATGGAAATTAAAAGTAAATACGCAAAAGAAGTCGGCGGATACAAAGACCGGTTCTGGTATCCCAGAATTTGGAACGGTATGACGCTGTATCCGTTTACAAAACTGTTGATTCGCAATAAATTCTGGATCACGCCGTCCCGTTGGTGCATGGCATTAATCAACTTCGGCTGTTCGATTTTTGACTCCACCTTGCTGGGAATCCAAAGTCTGACGGTTGGCGGGAAAATCAAGCGGACGGAAATCGACAAGCCGCCGGTATTCATCGTCGGGCATTGGCGCAGTGGAACGACGTTCCTTCACGAACTGTTCGTCAAAGACCCGCGGCATGCGTTTCCAAACTGCTACGAGTGCTTTAGTCCAAACCATTTTATCCTTTCAGAAGACATCATTCCCAAGATTGTTTATCTGCCCAACAAACGCCCAATGGACAACGTCGAAATGGGTTGGACGTCGCCGCAGGAAGACGAATTCGCCCTTTGCAATCTGGGCGCTCCGTCGCCGTATATCAACATGGCGTTTCCGAACAACACCAAAAAGGAT
>JAZRTH010000783.1:0-7028 GCA_045651945.1 Thermoguttaceae bacterium | reverse complement strand
TGTCGCGATTCCGCCGGGAAGATCCGACGCTGGTCGTCTCCACAAACGAAGAAACCGGAGAAACGATTATGTCCGGAATGGGCGAGCTTCATCTGGACGTTTACGTCGAACGCATTCGCCGGGAATTTAACGTTGACGTGGTTGTTTCCAAGCCGCAGGTCAATTACCGGGAAGCGCCGACGCAGACTGCAAAGTTCGACTGCAAGCACAGAAAACAGTCCGGCGGGTCGGGTCAGTACGCTCACATCGTCGGGGAAATGCAGGTCTTGCCGGAAGAATTGGCGCTGGAAGAATCGTTCCTCTTTGAAGAACAGATAGTCGGCGGAACGATTCCCAAACAGTACATTCCGTCCATTGAAAAAGGGTTCCGATCAACTCTCAACAAAGGACCCGTTGCCGGGTTCCCGGTTGTCAATCTGAAGATTGTCGTCAACGACGGCTCTTATCATGAAGTTGACTCTTCAGACCGGGCGTTCCAGACGTGCGCTCAAACGTGCATGCGCGAGACGTTCCCGAAAACCAAGCCTGCGATTCTGGAACCGATTATGCGCGTTGCAGTCGAAATTCCCGACGGCGAACAGGGAACGATCGTCGGCGACCTCGTAACACGCCGCGGCGTCGTCTACAGTAACGACTCCGACGGCAAGACGTGCCGCATTGAAGCGGAAGTCCCGCTGGCAAACATGTTCGGCTATGCCAGCGACCTGCGCGGCGCAACCAAAGGACAAGGCACGTTCACGATGAACTTCTCCAAATACAAAGAAGTCCCCGCCGCCATCGCAGAAGAGATTATCAAAAAGCGCCGGGAAGATATGAAGGCGAAGAAATAATCTCATAGGCGAGCCACGGGTGCGAACCTAAAAAGGCGTCCCGTTGTTAGGACGCTTTGCGGCGGAAGCCTCCGAAAACAAAGAACGCGGAAAGCCGCTCCGACCTGTTGGATCGCGGCTGTCTCAGCCGCCGAAGCCTCCCCGAACCGCCGACAATCTAAGACGCAGCCGAAAACCTTTCTGGATCGCGGATAAAATCCGCAAAAGTTTTTAAACACAAAGAACACAAAGAAATGAAAGGCGGTAACGGAGTTCGAGAAGCGAACGTAGTTACGCTTCCTCTAGAACCGCGTTAGCGGTTCAATGTTTCTAGCCGTGGGTTTTAACCCACGGAAAAAAGAGCAAATAAAACAAACATCGTCAAATACACTCTTTTTCTTATCCTCCATAGTCGGAGAACGAGAGAAAGAGTTTCTGAAACGATCAGGAATGTACCCCCCTTCCACCCTCTGATTCGCGGGCGTCTTCGCCAAGCGTATTTTTGACTTTTTTGCCCATAAAAAGTCATTTTTACTTTGGTAAGATTATTGAGTATTTATATAAATGATTATTTTACAATATTTTAAAATTTTTTTAAAAATTTTTAATAAAATCCTTGCATTACACAAAATTTATGTTATAATGTTACACAGGAACTTAAAGTTCCTTTATTCAAAAAACGATTAAAGAGTTAGCTTTCATAGCAACTTTGACTAAGCTTTTTGAAACAGTTTCCGAACGAATTACCACCCAGCGCAAGCTGGCATTTAAATGGGAACTGGTTCACGGGCGCAGGCGTTCGAATTCTAGTCTAATAGTATATACATACATTAGCGGATAAGAGCGCCAACCCCTATTTTGTTCATTTACCCTGTGGTAAGGGCGTTCGGGCAGAATATAGGTGTTGGCGCTCTTTTTCGTTTCTTGAAAGCGTATTAACAGCTCTATACTCTTGGAGCGTTTTCCCTTTCACCCTTTTTATGGAGATTTGTACCATGATTAAGGAAGCTAAGAATTTGGTTCGCGACCTCGCCGCCGCTATCACCCCCGCCTCTTTGGCATCCAACGACGTTACCCCGATTGACGTCAACGGCAGCTATGACTGGAACGCTCAGGCGTACAGCTATGATGTTTGCAAGTTTGGAACTAACAATCAGACATCGGCTCAAACTCGTAGTGGTCAGTGGAACTATACTGATGACACTAACTTTGATAACATCGGAGATTAGTTGAATCTTATATTGCTGTTCCGATATACAGTTGTTTGAATCTTCTGGCAATTGTTTTATTATTACTAATTGTTTTTTGAATTTTGAAGTTTCCAACTGTATCTAACAGGAAGGCAAACGCCTTCCTGTTACGTTTATTTTAGTAATCTAGAATTACCATGTTTCTTCATATAGCACGAAAAATATCTGGTTCCTCTGATGTCTTAATGAGTATTTTTGCTCAGCGCAATATTCCCGCATTTCGCCTTAATTTGGATATGTTTAACAAATACCAGTTTATGTGGCGTGGAGACGAATTTGAAATCGAAGATTGCGTTGGTCATGTTTGTCGTTCGTCAGAAGTTGAGATAATGGCGTTTTATAAAGGCTTGCTTTCTATTGATGAACCATTAGATTATGACAGCGAGTACTCTGAAACGAAATGGCTCAAGTCCTGGATGAATAACCTCTATCATTGTCTGGTTCGTTATGGCGCTCAACGGAATCAAATCCGATTGTGGCATCCCGGCGATTTTACGTGTTCCAAGCCGTGGCAAATGACCGTTGCCAAAGAGTTCTTTGATGTCCCGGAATTTACGATTCATTGGGGATTCTCACTCCAATCAAAACAGGTTGTAGCAAAGCCCTTAACGCAAAGACCTTTACAGGATAACGGCGAAATGCTGTACGCAAAAGTCGTTGACCGGGCGCTGTTGGATCCCAAATATCCGTGGTTTACACAGGAAATTGCGGACGGCGACAGAGATGCAACGATTTTGTACGTCAATGGTCATGTACACTGCTATCAGTTTGCAACGCCGCGCGGAGAATTGACCGACTGGCGAATCACACAGGGAACGGAAGTCAATAAATGGGAACCGTGGGACGCCGGTAAAGATTTTGAAAATCGAATTGACGCCTATATGAAAAAGATGAATTTGAAGTTCGGGCGTCTGGACTTTATTATCGGCGGGAAAGAACCGCAATTTCTGGAGGTCAATCCGGTTGGTCAGTTCGGTTGGCTGGACGACGAAAAGCTGACGCTTCATAACGAGGTTGCCGACGCCATTCTGAACGCTTCGACAACGATTCGAATATGACATCGCAACGTAATAAACAAAGCGTTTTCCGTCTGCTGTTGGTTCGTGGAACAGGTTTATTTACAGTAGGCGGAATTGTTTTGTCTGCTCTGACGGTATGCGTTCCGTGGCTATTAGGCGCTTTTATTGACTCTATTGTTCGTCAAAACGCCGCAGTTTTTATCTTTATTCTGCTGACGATGACCGCTCTGTCAGCCGCGCTTCTTGATTCTTTCTTAAAAATACTGCTAACTAGATTAACCCGTCAATTAGAAATACAACTACAGGACAATTTACTAGATCAGTTCTGCCAGCTGACGCCTTCTGAAATTGACAAGTATCGAGTGGGCGAAATCGGAATGAAATTCTTTCGCGACGTTCCGAACTGTTCCATGTTTTTACGCGATTTTTATCCGCAAATATTATCGACGGTATTCAGCGTTTTGTTCGCGTTGATTGCAGCGTTTTATTCTAATTGGATTATCGGCGCTGTGTTTTTGTTGACGCTGCCGATCCAAATCCTGATAGTACTTCCATATAAATCCAAATACTCCAAATACAACCATTTATATCGAAAGATTAACGACTACGGTTTTAATCGAATATTTGAATTCTTCCATGTTTTCCCGTTTCTGAAATCCCAGGCGGCGGAAGAACCCTATAAAGAGATCCCGCAGTCGCAGCTGCGCCGCATTGCCGATTTTAGTTTGAGAAAAAATCAATTCGATATTCGTTTTAGTCTTGTATTGCGTTTACTGACGTTCCTGGGCGAGTATTCCGTTTTGGGAACTGCCGGTTTTTTAGCGTGGAACGGAACCATTCCCGTTGGTCAGGTTGTATTTTATCAAGGGCTTTTCCTGTCCGTTTTGAATTCCTTCTCCGGATTCTTCCGGCTTCTTCCCATGTGGGAAAACATTCAGGAAAGCGTTGTCTCGATGAATGAGCTGCTGGATTCCCGGAGCGTTGAAAACGATTCCGACAAAAAGAAAGCGCCGATTTTATCCGGTTCTATTGAAATCCGCGATGTAACGTTTCGTTACAAGAATTCCGATCGCGACGTTTTGAGCCATTTTTCAGAATTCATTCCCGCCGGCTCTCTGGTTGCAATTGAAGGAAAGAACGGCGCGGGAAAAACGACAGCGCTAAAGCTCTTAACGGGATATATGGAACCGACGTCAGGAGAAATATTCTTTGACGGTCAGCCGTTATCCGAATTGAACAAGGCTTCCGTTCGCCGTCAAATTGGCGTCGTTTTTCAGGAATTCTTGTTGATTACCGGAACGATACTGCAAAACGTTACGCTTAAAAACAAAGCATATTCTAATAACGATATTGACAACGCAGTATACCTTTCCTGTCTGGATACGGCTCTGGCTCGTTTTCCCGAAGGTTTAGAACATAAAATCGGATTTGACGGCGGCAATCTGTCCGGCGGCGAATGTCAGAAATTGGCAATTGCGCGCGCTTTAATTCGTCAACCCCGAATTTTGGTTCTGGATGAAGTCATGAATCATCTTGACCGAGACTCAAAGAACAAGATTAAAGATCTGCTGCTTTCTTTACACGGGA
This sequence comes from Thermoguttaceae bacterium, assembly GCA_045651945.1. GTDB lineage: Bacteria > Planctomycetota > Planctomycetia > Pirellulales > Thermoguttaceae > RUG11551. The sequence goes on along the minus strand of JAZRTH010000783.1, from coordinate 2,363 downwards.
AAATAACTGTTCTGTTGGTTTCGCACGATCAGGAGATTATTTCCCTGTGCGATAAAGTAATTTCACTGGATTGATAAAGACAAATAAAATGATTGAAATATATTTAGCGGCTGCAATTGTCGGCTGGATTGGCTTTTTCTGGCTGCTGTACTGTCGGCTGCTCGACGTTAAACAGCGCCGAGCGCTGGCAAATAATCAGCCGACCCTCGCTCAAATATTTGAATCGCTTTCTGACGAGGAACGCCGGTTAATGGCGTATCATGAAGCGGGACACGCGGTTGTTTCCATGAGCATGCCGCAGCGCGAACCGCTGATAAAAGTAACGATTGTCCCGTCAGAATTGGGGTTTGGAGCAACGCAAACGCAGCCGCGAATGCAGTTCAACGGTACGATTGTTTCCATGTCAAGTTCCGTCGCGGTGTTCCTGGCGGGACGATTGGCGGAAGAATTGTTTTGTAACGAAACCACGACCAGCGCGTACAACGATTTCATTCAGGCAAATCAGTTTGCAAGGGAAATGGTCGTTCGATTTGGCATGGGAACGAAAACCCGCTTTTTTATTCCAGACGACCGCGCCAGCGAAGCGTTTCAACGTCAAGCGGACGAAGACGTAATGGAAATTCTCAACAACGCCCAAGAGGCGGCGACAAAGATACTCAAGGAACGCGCTGACGACGTTCATCGAATTGCAAAAGAACTTCTGGAAAAAGGGATGATTGAGATAAAAGAGGAGTGAAGTCGTAAAACGCGGAAAGAATTGGGGAGCGGGCGAAGACGCCCGCGAACCAGTTGTTCGAACGGGCTTTCCGCGTTCTCAAGATTTTCGGAGGCTTCCGCCGCAAGCGCTCCCCTCGAGCCGAACGCTTTGCGTAATTGCTAACTGCTCATTGATAATTGCTAATTAATTTTCCCCAATCTTTTTCTCCCCCCGGTACTTTTCAATCATAAAAAAAGGTCTATAATATATATTCATAAAAATCGGTGGGAGGGGATTTCCTTCTAACCGGGTTTATTCAATGGTTAGCCCCCGGAACGATTCGGCGGCTGGTATATTATTTTTACTGGTTCTTGACTGCGAACGCGTTTGGATGAGTTCATTCCAAACCGGAGATCGTCAAGAGCATATAATCCATTTAGAGGTAATCAGACTATGGCAGACCTGTCTCGCATTAACACCCTGTTTTATCCCAAAAGCATCGCCGTCATTGGCGCCTCGGCTAAAGAAGGTTCCGTCGGTAACGACGTCGTCAAAAACCTGAAGGCGACGTTCAAGGGCGACATCTATCCCATTAACCCGAAAGCTCCTGAAATCTGCGGCTTGAAGGCGTACACCTCCGTTCTGGAAGTTCCCGGCGACGTTGAATTAGCTGTTATTTCCGTCGCAGCCAAGTTCGTTTTGGGCGTTGTCGATCAGTGCATTGAAAAGGGCGTCAAAGCGCTCGTCTGCATTACTGCCGGTTTCAAGGAAATCGGAGGCGAAGGCGTCGAACTGGAAAAGCAGTTCCAGGCAAAAGTCAAGGCGGCTAACATCGCCTTGGTCGGACCCAACTGCTTGGGCGTTATCAACGCTGAATCGGACGCTTGCTACAACGCATCCTTTGCCAACCAGACCCCGATGTCCGGCTCGCTGGCGTTTGTTAGCCAGTCCGGCGCGCTGTGCACGTCCGTTTTGGACTTCGCCGCTCAGCGTGAAATGGGATTCTCCAAGTTCGTCTCCTTCGGCAACAAAGCCGACGTCAACGAAGTTGACCTGCTCAACTACCTGGCGGAAGACGACAAAACCAAGGTCGTTGCGATGTATCTGGAAGCTATCGGCGATGGCGAAGGATTCACAAAAGCCGTTCGCAAACTGCTGTGGGAAAAGACCAAGCCGGTTTTGATTCTCAAGTCCGGCCGTTCCGCCGCTGGCGCGAAAGCCGTTTCGTCACACACCGGTTCTTTGGCTGGAAACGACGCCGTTTACGAAGCTCTGCTGAAGCAGTCCGGCGCCATCCGCGTTGATTCCATTGAACAGCTTTTCGACTACGCCGCTCTGTTCTGCAATCAGCCGCTTCCGACAGGCAACCGCTTGGCGATTATCACCAACGCTGGAGGTCCTGGAATTATGGCGACCGACGCTTCAGAACGCGTTGGCTTGACTCTCGCCGCTCTGTCCGACGAAACCAAAGCCGCTCTGCGCGAAAAACTCCCGGAAGCCGCGTCCGTTCGCAACCCGGTTGACGTCCTCGGCGACGCCAAGCACGATCGTTACGCCGACGCTGTTACAACCGTCATGGCTGATCCGGACGTTGATATGGGCTTGGTCATTCTGACCCCGCAGTCCATGACCGACACCGACGAAATCGGCAAGATCATTCCTGAAG
>JAZRTH010000782.1:0-6091 GCA_045651945.1 Thermoguttaceae bacterium | reverse complement strand
CTGGTGCGGATACTCCGCCGCCCGCCGCGCCGGGTCTGGAATGCGAACCTTGTCGAGCATCTCGACGGCTCTGTCCCACGCCTCCTGTTTGGTCAGCTCGGGATTGTGAATCAGAACGGCTTCCGCGATCTGGTATCCGACTGTAAACACCGGGTTGAGCGACGACATCGGCTCCTGAAAGATCATGGCAATTCGCTTGCCGCGAATCTTTCGGATTTCCTGTTCCGACATCTGAACGAGGTCTGTATAGGTTGGATTGGGAACGTCGTTCCCATCGTTGTACTGTTTCAGACATCCGGAATCCAACAGCAGGATTTCTCCGCCGTCGATTTTGCCCGGGTGCGCGACGAGCTGCAAAATGGACATCGCCGTAACGGACTTGCCGCAGCCGGACTCGCCGACAACGCCCAGCGTCTTTCCGATGGGAATCGAGAGACTGACGTCGTCGACCGACTTAACCAGCCCCCCTTCGGTATGAAAATACGTCTTCAGGTTTTTAATTTCGATTAAATTCATAAGGGAATTTCTAATAATTGCGTTTCGCGCTAGTGCATAGTGCGTAGTGCATAGTGCATAGGGAGCAGCGCTTTGCGTCCTAAGTACTATTCACTAAGTACTAACTTCTAAAAATGAATATTTTTAGAAGCTCCCATGATATATATAATAACTTATAACGGCGTCCGTGTAAAGACGGTTTCTCTTATTATTTATATTTTACACAAAATTAAAAACATTGCAAGGGCAATAGGGGGAGAATTAGGAAATAGGGAGTAGGGGGGAGGCAATAGGCAGTAGGCAATAGGCAGTAGGCAATAGCGCTTAATGGAAGGCGGTAATGGAGCGACCAACGGGAGCGGAATTACGCATAGGCGGGCGTCTGCCCGCCTACAAATAATAAGCCCCGCTGAAAATCTAAGACGTAGCCGAAAACCTTACCGGGTCGCGGACGAAGTCCGCCCCCGAAAAAATATTTAACCACAAAGAACACAAAGAACACAAAAAATCTTTAAACTTTGCGAACTATGCGAACTTCGCGTGAGCTTTTAGCGGGCGTCTCGCAACCCGTTTTGTTCGCCGTTACGTTCGCTTCGCTCACGCCCACGGGTTTACACCCGTGGCTCGCCTAAGCGTAATTTCACTCCCGATGGTCGCTCCATTACCGCCTTCCATTTCTTCGCGAACTTTGCGAACATCCTCCGCGACTTCGCGAACTTTGCGTGAGGCTTTAACGGGGCGTCTCGCAACCCGGCTCGCCTTGTTTTTTAAAACTTCGCGAACATTCTCCGTACCTCCGCGCCTCCGCGTGAGATTTGCCTGGGAGCTCTCGCAACCCGTTTTGTTCGCCGTTACGTTCGCTTCGCTCACGCCCACGGGTTTACACCCGTGGCTCGCCTAAGCGTAATTTCGCTCCCGATGGTCGCTCCATTACCGCCTTCCATTTCTCCGCGTCTCCGCGTGAGCTTTTCAAAAAAGAATACTATTTTCGCCTGTCTTTCAAATACGGCTCGATTTGCAGCAGCGGGTCGGGCGAGGCGACGTCTCCGCCGAAGACGTGAGCAGCTTCCCGGCAGCCGCCGTGACAATGGGATAAATCCTTGCAGCCAGCGCAGATTGCCGGGATGTAGTCGGACTTGATAAACCTCTGCCAGTACGGGTGACGGGGAATGACGTTGGGGATTTCGTCCCAACGGCACAGCGTCGTCGGGGAATGGTTGCAGACCTTCAAATAGCCGTTGGGGTCTAAGGCGCAAAAATGCTTTGCCGCGCTGCACGTCGACGCAATCGACAAATACCGGTATTTTTTCGGGTTCTTAATCGCGCAGTAGGGCAGTTCCGTTCCGATATATCCCTTTTTGCCGGCTCGCGCCAGAACCTCTTCTGCGGTGTCGAACAGCTCGTTGAGTTCCTCCCCGTTAAGAAGCAAATCCTGATGGCTCATTCCGCGCCCGCCCGGCATGAACCGGTTAATCAGAACGTAGTTCGCCCCGTTGATTAACGGATACGCGATGTTCTCGTACAGCTCCGGCAGATTCGTCCTGGAGACGGTTATATTGGCGCAAGTCCGAATCCGCCGCGCTTTGGCTTGACGAAACAACTCTAATGTATGCTCTGCGCCGTCAATCCCCGTCGTCTGCTGATAGGTTTTAATACCCGGTACGGACAGAGACAGCAAAATGTTCAGCGGGCGGATGAAATCCAGAAAATCCTCATCGATTAAATAGCCGTTGGAAATGATCCCGACTTTCAGTTTCAGCTCTCGCCGCGTATAGAGCAGAATCTCCCGGAAATCGCTGCGCGACGTCGGCTCGCCGCCGCTGAACGTTACCTGACCGACGCCGCAGGATTTGAGCATTTTTAGAGCGTCTTTGAGTTCCCCGGTCGACAGCTCGCTGCGCGGGTACTCGCCGGCGGACGCGTTCTCCCATGGGCAATAGCAAAACGGACAACGGTACGGACAGCGAAACGTTACCTCGAAAATAGCGACGTCCGGCAGAATCTTCTTCTTTTTCCAGAAGTTGAACAGGAAGCTCATCTCAAAGGGGTTTTATATCTGATTCTTCAACCGATGATTGCGATTCCTGCTTTGGATCCAACTCCGCAGGAGAAGATTCCGTATCGGGAATATCGTTATCGTCAAGAATAGCAATTTCAGAACACGTTGGCTTTACGTATTCTTCCATTATAAAGGAGGGATCATCATCATGGATGTGGATACAGTAGCACAATACCTGAGGTCTGCATGCCGTTCTCCAAAAAAGAAAAAGCCCGCCGATAGCTACCAGAGTTCCTATCAAGCAACCCAAGCAAGAACGCTTTTTTTCGCCTTGCGTTTTGTCGCTTTGCTCCTTGTGAGCAGATTCCCGCTGACTTCGACGAAGTTCGTCCAGATGTTCATTGAGTTCATCTCGTTCCGACGGCGGCATAGTTTTGAGGTCGTCCATATTCATTTTTGGAGATATAAATAGGTGGAAAAAACTAATCAGCGTTTGCGCTATTGCTGTCTTCTGTATTATCGGGCGAAGTTTCCAGTTCCAAATCGGGGTTAGGGGCGTTTTCAGTCGCTTCTTCTTCGTCCTCCGGGTCTGCGTGACGATAACACGTTACTGTCGGTTTGCTGCAGGACGTTCCCAAAAGAAACAGCCCGCTGATTACTCCCAGGAATCCGAGTAAATGGCGCTTCCATCGCGGACGCGTTTTCTCTTTCGGTTTCCGCTCTTGCTGACTCTGACGGAGTTCGTCCAGTTGCTCGTTGATTTCTTCGCGACTTAAATCGTTATTAGAATTGTTATTATCTTCTGACATGATTCTATAAAACAATGAAATAACCGGGGCAATGTCAAATCAAACGCCAACTGACAGAACTCATTCTGTCAGTTCGTCGTTGGAATCAACGTTATTACCGTTATTGACCGGCGATTCCCGTTTGACATTTTCGTAGTACTGCTGAACTTCTTCCAAAGCGGGATCCGCTTCCGCGTCAGTAGTTGCAGAATCTCGTTCCAGTTCCAATTCCGCTGGAGAAGATTCCGTATCGGGAATATCGTTTTCGTCAGGAAGGACAATTTCATAACATGTAGCGCGTACAGTTTCGTTCTCATCTTCGTTAGGGTAGTCTTGGGGAGGCGGCGAATAACAGCAAGACGTTCCCCCAAAAATAAACAAGCCGCTAATCGCTCCCCAAAATCCCAACAGACGCCCCCAACGCGAATAAGGTTTCTTTTTCGCATTGAGTTCTTGTTGTTTTTCGCGAAGCGCGTCCAACTGTTCGTTGAGTTCTTCGCGGCTTAAATCGTTATTTGTTTTGTTGTTTTCTTCTGACATGATTGTTTAATTGGTCTGATGTTCTTGTTCAGGCTCCGTATCCGCTGGCGCAGAATCCGGTTCTGATTCTGGATTGTCTGTTTCTTCAATAACGACGTCGTAACACATAATCGTCGGCGAGTCGTCCGGCTCTTGAACGGGGATTTTACCCCTGTCTGGAATTGTCTTTATGACGTAACAGGTAACTTGAGGCGTACAGGACGTTCGCCAAAACAGAAACAGCCCGCCAACGGCGCACAGCCCCCACCAGAAATACGTCCACCAGGAACGAGGTGTGTCGTTTGCGATATCGTCGAAATCGGTTGGATCCTGCTGGCTTTCGCGAAGCTCGTCCAGTTGATCGTTGAGTTTATCCCGTTCGGTCTGCGGCGATGAATTGGAATCTCCTGTATCCATTTTGAGTTAAAAATCGTTATGCGTCCAAAGAATCAAAAATCTCCATTTTTAACAATTATAAATCCGTTACGAGTAATTGTCAATAGGAGAGACGTTTTTAAACCTATAAATTTAGCCGCAAAGAACGCAAAGAACGCATAGTTTTTAAAACTTCGCGAACTTTGCGAACTTTGCGTGAGCTTTTCCTAGCGTCTCGCAACCTGGCTCGCCTTGTTTTTTAAAACTTCGCGAACTTACTCAGCATCTCCGCGCCTTCGCGTGAGCTTTTTCCGGGCGCTCCATTGCCGTCTAACTATATTTGATCTTTACCGCGCGTCAGCCAGAACGCCCATGGCGGCGACGATGCGCTCAATGTCGTCCGTCGAGGCGATAAACGGCGGCATGGTATAGACGAATTTCCCGTACGGACGAAGCCAGACGCCGGTTTCCCGGACGGTTTGTCGGACGAAGTCGGGGGAGGGAAGCTGTAACACTTCCAGAACGCCGACGGCGCCTAAAACGCGAACGTCGCGGACGTTGGGCAGAGTCCGAAACGGTTCCAAGCCCGCCTTAAGTTCGCCCTCAATTCGTTTGACGTTCCCGCGCCAGTCGTAACAGTCCAGCAGTTCAACAGCCGCTTTTGCCGCAGCGCAGGCAAGGGGATTCGCCATGAACGTCGGCCCGTGCATGAACGCAGGGATTGCGTCGGCAACAGCAGACGACGCGACCGCCGCGGCAAGCGTAATCGTCCCGGCGGTAAGGGCTTTCCCGATGCACATAATATCCGGGACAACGCCTGCGTAGTTCTGCGCCCAGAGTTCGCCCGTCCTGCCGAACCCGGTTGCGATTTCGTCGAAAATTAGCAGGATGCCGCGTCTGTTACATTCTTCTCGAAGTCGGCGGAGATATTCCGGATGATAAAAGTACATCGCGTTTGCGCCCTGAAATATCGGCTCGATAATAACCGCCGCCAGTTCCGAATCCCGCTCGTCCAGCAGAGCCGCCATCGCGTCGAAATCGCTTTCAACCCACGGCTGACCAAACCGGCATTGCGGCTGCGGCGCGAAATACTGACGCGGCAGAAGCCCCTGAAACATCGCGTGCATGCCGTCGGGATCGGAAACGGACATCGCGCCAATCGTGTCGCCGTGATACCCGCCTTTGAGAGCTGCGATTTTCTGTCTGTCTGACCGTCCAACCGCCTGCTGATACTGAATCGCCATTTTCAGCGCGCATTCCACCGCCACAGACCCGGAATCCGCATAGAATATCTTGTCCAACCCCGGCGGGAGAACGCGCAGCAGTTCCGCCGTCAGTTCCTCCGCCGGTTCATGCGACAGCCCGGCAAACATGACGTGCGGCAATTTTAACGCCTGCTGACGAATTGCATCGACAACCGTTTTCGGCGCGTGTCCGTGCGAGGCGCACCACCAGCTTGAAATCCCGTCCAGAGCCTCGACGCCGTCGTCCAGAACAATTGTCATGCCGGAACTGCTGACGACGTTAAACGCAGCCGGCGGGTTCTTCGCCGAGGCGTACGGTTTCCAGATATGCGCCGCAGCGCCGTTGTGGTTACTTGTCATGATTGTTACACGAATCGGGGGGGTCGATAATACTGTCAAACAGCGCGGAAAAGTCGACCGATGGCAAACCGTCTGGGATATTGTTTAAATCGACTTTCGGAACGACGGACAGGGCAGGGGGCAGACCCTTTTTCTGCATGTATTGAGTAATATACTCAGCGGAATCGCGGTCGATAGCCGGATCGGCGTCTGAACAGAAATTGTACGCCACGCCCAAGACGTCCAGCCCGCGAGCCTGCGCCGATTCCAGCGACAAAACCGTATGGTTCACGCTGCCCAGTTTGCCGGACGACACGAGAATCAACTGCCAG
>JAZRTH010000781.1:0-13282 GCA_045651945.1 Thermoguttaceae bacterium | reverse complement strand
CGGCGTTTGCCGCGGCGGATCATCAGTTTTCGCACGTGGATCTGCAAGACCGCAGCCCGGAAAATATTACAAAAGTCGCTCAGCTGTTTGAGGGAAAAGAAGGGATTGCCGACGTCGTTTACGGCGACCGGCTGACCGATTTCGGACTCAACCACGACCGCACCGGCGACCTCGTTCTGATTTCCGCCCCGAACTCCTGGCAGGCGTACTATTATTGGCTCGATGAAGCCAACGCGCCGTCGTTCGCCCATACGGTTGACATCCACCGCAAGCCCGGCTACGACCCGTGCGAGTTGTTTTTCGATCCGTCTATTCGCGGCATTCCAACCAACGCCTCGCTCATTAAAGGCTCTCACGGCGCTCCCGCCGTCGAAGAAAACCAGAAAACCGTTCTGGCGGCGTCTGACAATTTAACGTCTGAAACAGAACTCGCCGACGTTGACGTTTTCGAACTCGTCATGAAAGCCTTCGGGTTTGACAGCTACTGAAAAGAATAACGTAACAGTTTATTATGAAGTTATGCTGGCGTTTCATACTGACGTTTATTATTGCAATTGCACTAGAAATACTTGGAATTGTCAGCATACTTTTAATCGATAAACCCCAGGTATCGTATTCAAGACTGGCGTCTGCGCCCAAATCGTATTTTTTTGAACCTGAAAATAATACAAATACGTTTTCTTCAAAAGAGAATGGCATACTGGTTTTGTGTTCGGGGAACTATACCAATCCTCAATTATATGACGATATTTACATCTTCGATTTACAGAATCCAAACGAGGCTGTGAAAATTCCTATTAAGAGTTTCTTTGACGACTTAAATGGCGAGGAAGAAATTGAAATAGACGTTTGCGCGGCGTCTCCGAGCGGGCGGTATTTTGCAATGATCGCTAAGAATGAGATACGGTCGTTTTTGGTTCTCGCGTCGTACGACAAAGAAAGTCGATCTGTTAGCCTTGTCAGCAAATTAGAGATTAACAATTTTTATTCAAATATCTGCTGGACAGACGATGAAAAGAAATTCGTTATGTACAATTCGCACCCGTCGCACACCGTTCAGGATCGCAGAATCGTTCTTTATAATTGCGAGAAAAAGACGCTTGCCGCGGCGGCGAATCTTGTTCAATTCCAAAATCACAAAGCTCCTATCATAGACGTCGCGGTTCAAAACAATGCGGAATCGGTTTTAATTGCTTTTGATTCCGGACAAATAATATCCTGGCGTCCTGCAACTGACGAAGTTAAGGAAATCCATAGTTTTAAAATTGACGGCAAGATCCAACGCGCCAAATTTAACAGCGACGGAACTCTGCTGGCGGCTTGTGTTATGGACGGTTATTTTGACGAAGGCTTTCCCAATCTGCATTTTCAAATTCTGGATTTGCGAAACAACGCGGTTCTGTACGAGAAAAGAGCGCCGCATTATATAATGTTCATTACCTGGTCGCCGGATTCTGCAACGCTGGCGTTCTCAGACGAACTGAGTGTAACCGTTTTGAACTGCAAACCGATTCTGTTCTATTCCTCTTCCAGCTTTATTTTTGACGAGAACAAAGAGGAGAATATCGATGACAATTACAAAACAGGGATTTTCCCGATACCTAAAGAATGTGCCAAAAAATTTCCTGCCGAGCATATCTATAGAACGCTCTACCGATTTACAGATAATTGCGCTATCAGTCTATACGATAACAAGAGCGGATATATAGCCTATTATGCCAAAGACAGTCCTGTGGTTGCGCCCGGTTCTCGCGTCTTCATACGCCTTCGTTCAATTGAAGATATTAACATCGTCGATGGCGAACTTATATTATTAAAGATTGATATAAGATAAGACAGACGATGCCGGGCTAAACTTATGTGCAATCGATATTTCTTCCGGGGGCTTACGCACCCCGGCTCGCCTGAACTCCTCCCTCCTCACTCCTCACTCCTAACTCAATCGAATTTGCCTCTTAGAATACACCCGCGCCCAATCTCCCCCCCTCTCTTGTAAAGAGTACATTATAGCGCTATAATTAAATCAGAAGTTTGAGGAAGGCGAACAGCGAGGACTGTTCGCGTCCTTTGTATAAAGCTATTACGTCAGATTTTCACATCATACTATCATGCCGTCAGTATCAATTATAATGGGGTCCAGCAGCGACTGGCCGAAGATTAAAAATTGCGCTCTGATTCTCAAGGAGTTCGGGGTCGAGTTCGACGTTCGCGTCTTTAGCGCGCACCGCACGCCCAAGGCGCTCGAAGCGTTTGTCAAGTCCGCGCCGGAACGCGGGGTCAAGGCGATCCTGGCAGCCGCCGGCGGCGCTGCTCATCTGGCAGGCGTTATCGCGTCCATGACCGTTCTGCCTGTTATCGGTATTCCCGTTGAAACGAACCTCTGCGGTGGGCTGGATTCCATGCTGTCGATGATTCAGATGCCCGGCGACATTCCCGTCGCGACCGTTGGCATCGGTTCCGGCGGAGCGAAAAACGCCGGCATTCTCGCTGTAGAAATTCTGGCTCTGTCTGACCCGGCGCTGCTGGAAAAGCTCAATCAATACCGCGTCAAGATTGCGGAAAAAGTCAACGCCATGGACGAGAAGCTCCAGGAGACAATCAAGGAAGAGTTGGGCTAGAGAGGGAATGGGGAGTAGGGAATAGGGAGTAGATATTAGAACTAATCAATACTATTCCCTATTCCCTAAAACCTATTCCCTATTTCCTTCTTTTCTTCTTGTAATTCGGTTTCTTTTCCGGGAACTGATAATCGAATCCCGGTTCGACCGCGTTGGGGTCGTGCGGCTTGTATTGGAAGTTTTCTTCTTTGGGAACGCGCGGAGCCGGTTTGGCAAAGAGCGTTTTGACGAAGAAGTAAACGATAATCAACGCCATGAGAAGCAGAATCCCGTTGGAAATAACGTTGCTTCTTTCGGATTGCTGAACTTCATATTTGAGCGCTTTGGGAGCAAACAGCAGCGGGGCGAGCTGATAGGCGTGTCCTTTTGATTCGTCCGCCCGGCGATACATCCACGTATTGAACATAAAACAGGGAACGCTCAAGTCTATGCCAAATCCCGCGCCGTCGCCCGTCTGAACGCCTTCCGGCAGTTCCAGAACGTTAATAACTATCGGGTTGTCGGCAGAGTCAGACGTGAACATATAAATATTGTAATACTGTTCAATTCCAAATCGAGTTCTGACGTCAGGCGCTTCTACCGGGATTGCAACAATGCGACGCACCCGACCGGTAAGCCAGAAGAGGTTTCCTCGCTGGGCGATAGGGTCATTAAACAGGGCTTCTACCGGATACGACTGTCGTTCGACGGTCATCGTGTGACGCGGGTCGCGCATGTTCCATAACTCGTCACGTTCTGTAAGAGCCAGCTTTTTGATCTCAGCAAACTTTTTCGGGTCCAGCGCTCGTTTGACAGCCGCCAGTTCCTGATAGAAACATTCCCGGTTGCGCTCGTTGAGCGTACAGTCTGTTGGGAACGGAATCTTTCTTCCCGGAGGAAGGGGCTTGGAATCGAGTTCGTCAAACAGACCGTAGTCCATGCCGAGATTTCCCAACGGGGTGTCCGGATGCCAGGCAATTCGCGTTGCGATAAAGTACGAATGACGCGGTTTGTCCGTCTGCTTGTCCAGCGGGCCGTATTTGAGGAAAAAGGCGTCTGCGGTTACCGGATAGGAAACGGACGCCCCAGTCTTCCACTTTTTGGGAATGACGCTTGTAATAATCAAAACGCGATGTCCGGAATTGAGTTTGACGGCAACGAAGTACAGCGAGTCCATTTCAAACCGGGTTTGCAGTTCCGAAATGAGCGAAACGGACTCAATCGCCTCCGCCGTCCCTTCCAGATGGTACAACGCGCCGCGCTGCTCGGTTCGATTAAACGCTCGCAATTCAAAGGCGATGTCTTTTTTCTCCTCGTCCTGAATGTCCTTCCCGTCCAGCATGTCAGCGGCGGCTTGAGAGGATTTCGTCCAAGGCAGAATAAAATCCAGAGGGAATCGTTTAGCGGTAAAGAGGAGCTGAGCGGTAAAGTTGTTTTGAGCCGGATTCCACGCCTCGCCGTCTTTGTACTGTTCCCATTGAGAATCCGCAACGCCCATCGCCTTCCATAGCTGATCAATGGAATTGACCGCGTTTTTCGGTTCTGAATTTGCTTCCGGGTCTAAATCTGCCGCCGTTTTGACAACCGGCTCTGTCGGCGTGTTGTCGATTTCCGGCGTAGCGACTTTTTTCTCTTCTTCCGTTTCGCTCAGGTCAGCCACCTCCGGCAAAGGCTCGGAATTCTCTTGCGCCTCCGGTTGAACGGGCTCTGTTGGAGTCGTTTCTGGTTGAGCGAGTTCCGTAGGCATCGTTTCTTCCGGTGCAGCGGGCGCAGCTTCCGGTTGAACAGCTTCTGCTGGCGATGTTTCTGGCTGAGCGGGTTCTGTTGGAGTATCTTCAGGCTGAGCTGGCGCTGTTTCCGGCTGAGCAGGCGCGACTGTCGTTTCTTCCGGCTGAACAGGCTCCGCTGGGGTCGTTTCCGGTTCAGCAGGCGCGACTTCCGGTTCAGCTGGAGTCGTTTCTTCCGGCTGAGCAGGCGTTGGCGTCTCAACTGCTGCGGTTTCTGGCTCTGGAGCAGGCGAGGCAACGTCCTGAGACAGCGCCGTCGAATTGAGAACAAAAGCGATTATTGCAGTAATCGCAAAAGCGAAAAACATTCTGGAAAGAAGACGATAGTTCATATTATTGTGTTTTCAGTAAAAGGACTAGGCGAGAAAAAGGACAAAGACGATTTCAATTAAAAAAGCCTTTGATTAGCTCAAATTGAATACGTCAATACGTCAATTTTCGTTTTTTCTCTGGTTTGAGTTAAATATTTGGCGGTATTTATTGAAAAATACCCAAAAACCGCCCTGCAATCTCTTTTCGAGAAATCTTTTTTCTGTATAATAAAAAAGGATTGAATTGGGCGTCTATTTATAAAGACGTTTATTTTAATCTTATATTAGTATAGCTGACAATTTTGGAATGGATAATCCTTTTCCAAATCCGAAATTTATATAAACAGATTATTTAGTAATATTTATTTGCTGTATTTGTTATGAGCAAACGATTTCCCCACGCGTACGTAATTAATGTTATGGCAGACGACCACCCGGGCATTGTCTCGTCGGTTTCGTCCGTTATTGAATCCTTGTCAGGCAACATCGACGGCTGTTCCCAGACGGTTTTGGGCGGATATTTTACGCTCATTATGCTCGTCAGCCTTCCGGAAGCTATCGAACCGGACGTTCTGTCTGAAATGATACATCAGGTCAATACTGACTTCCAGGTCAGCGTTCGTCAGATGAAAAACAAAACCGCCCCGGCAGCGCCCCAGGATTCAGACAGCTATGTCATTACTGTATTTGGAAAGGACAAGCCCGCGATTGTTCGCAAGTTTAGCGCTTACTTGGCGGATCGCGAAATCAATATCGTTGACCTGTACGGCGCTCACCGCGGAGAAGACGAATTCGTTTTGATTGGTCAGGTCGAAGTCCCAACGCACTGGAATCTGGACACGCTTCAGTCAGAACTGGCGTACATGGGCAAAGAACTTGGTTTTACTGTCAAACTGCAGCAGCAAAACATCTTTTTGGCGACCAATCAACTTCGCCTTCCGAAAAACTGATTAAATATTTATCCAAGCCTCGCCACGATGCTGGGACGAGTTAAAAACAGCAGCGAAAGATGTTGTTCCGCTTGCACCTGACTTGAAATCAATCCGTCATTCCTGACTCCTGTTTTTTTCAAGACTAATACTATGAAATCGTTTTTTTCCCTGTTGATTCCAGCAATCGTCCTGATTCGACTTGGATTCCCGCCTTTTGATTTGGCGCCGGTAACGTTGGCAGGCTGGGCGATACTGCTTAGTTTTATTTTGTCTGAACGTCAAACGACGTCCAGCGCATTGGGCGGAGCGTGGCTGGCGGGATTTCTTTGGAATCTTTCCATGACCTTCTACGTTGCCTTTCCGCATTGGGCAACGAGTATCGGCTGGGTTGCGCTGTCGGCGTACATGGCAGTCTTTTGGCTGGTTTGGGCGTGGGGGTGTCGATTATCGGCTCAAAAACGAATTCCTATGTGGTTTGCCGCGCCAATTCTCTGGACTGGTTTAGAACTGGTTCAGGGACATCTGCTTTCCGGATTTCTTCTTAATCAGCAGGCAATTGCGTTCTACAAAATTCCGGCGTTGCTGCAATTGGCAGAGTTCGGCGGTTCGTATGCAGTGAGTTTTATCCTGATGTTACTCTCCGCTCTGGTGTATCATGCATGGAAAAATCACCTGGAAGGTCAAAAGCCCTTTTTGGCTTTATTTTCGATATTTCTGATTGTCGGTCTTGTTGCGGGTTCTGGAATATTCCTCCTCAATAAGACAAACGACCAAATGGCTCTTGACGAATCTCAAAGCGCAATTAGCGAATTCGCCTTGCTGACAGGAGAAACAGAGCCAGCGCTTAACCTTGCATTGATTCAGGGAAACGTGCCTTGTCAGGTAGAATACGACCCTGAAACATTAGAAAAGACGTTTGTTCTTTATCGTATTAAAACGTTCGACGCTCTCAACAGTTTTCCTCGTCCAGACATTATCGTTTGGCCAGAGGGCATCTTCCGATATCCTCGTTACGAAATTGGAGACAAAGAACCTGTTCTCAACCCGGAGTTTAACGGAACAAAAGAACAGTATCTGGATCTGGTTCGTCAAAACGTTGAAAAGTCCAAAACGCAAATTGGCGATTGGGCAAAAAGTTTTGACGCCGGTTTTATTACCGGCGTTGACCGCTGCGTCTTTTCAGGCGAAGACGTTTTACGATACAACAGCGTCGTTGGCGTCGATTCCTTTGGACGCGAAATCGGTCAGTACGATAAACGGCATTTGGTTTTGTTTGGAGAATATATTCCTTTTGCAGAGCAAATCCCTGTTCTCAAACAGATTACGCCAGTTGGCGGCGGAATGCAATCGGGCAAACAGATTGTTTCTCCGTTTACGTTCATAAAAGAAACTTCTATAATTACAAACGAAAAAACCAACTGGACGTTCCTTCCGAGCATTTGTTATGAAAATACGTTTCCTCATGTTATTCGCGCTCAAGTTCTAAATGCCCGTCAGCCAGTCGACGCGCTGCTCAACCTTTCCAACGATGGCTGGTTTAAAGGCTGTTTTGAAAACGAGTTACGTATGGCTCAAAGCGTATTTAGAGCGATTGAAACAAGAAAAACTCATCTTGTCGCTTCCAATGGCGGCATTTCCGCTCATATAGATCCAACTGGCCATATTCTCCAAAAAGGTCATCGCGAGAAGCCCTCTTTCTGGGGCGGAACGGTTGAAAAAGAGTATATAATCGTTTCATTAAAGACAAACAATTTAAGAAATTATATTACAAAATACGTCCAGTATGGCGACGCCTTTGCTGGCTGTTGTCTGTTTTTATCCCTGGTTCTTCTGTTCAATCCGCTGGTACGACCCTCAAAATCGTTAAAATCGGAAAGTGAAGAAGGAGAAAATAGACAATCTTGAAAAATTTTGGGAAATTTCCTTGACATTTCCGATTTTATCGATTAATATAGTAGATGAACTGTAGGCAATAGGCAGTAGGCGCGAAGCGCTAATTGCAAATTGCTAATTACGAATTACGCATTATGAATTACGACTTAACCGTATCATGAGTATATTTCATAAAATATTAGTCGCGTTAATATTCCTGACAATCCCGTTCAACTTCTTTTTCGCTTGTCGAGCGTTGAAGACGCATCAGATTTGGCGTGAAAAAATTATCAAACTGGAAAAGCAGATTGCTCAGGTTGAACAGGAATCGTATGAACTGGAACACGGAGTTATTGACGAAAAAACCGGCGAGGTTACTACAAAGGGAATTCGTCAGCTTGTATGCGAGCTGGACTCCATTATGTTCCAACGCGGTCGCGCCTGGTTTGACGCTACTGCTGAAGTTGACACCGAAACCGGCAAAGTTATTTTGGAGGTTCTCGCTCCCAGTCCGCATAATATCGTTCAGGGAACGATTCTGTATTGCTTTGACGCAGCTCCGCTTGAAGAAGAAGGACGCTATATTGGCAAGTTCACCGTTACCGAAACGGACGATACCAAAATCGAACTTATGCCAAGTATGGAAATGACGCAGTCCGACTCAAAGGGGCTTCATCCCAATCCTCATCTGACGGACAAATTAAAGAAAGCGTCCGAAGCGTGGAATCTGTACGAAAAAATGCCTCGTGACGAACACGCCATGTACGCCAAAATGGACGAAGAAAAGATTCGCGAACTCATGCCGGATTCCAGCGCGAACGAATTCGTCAACGACGGTAAAGACGACCCTGACAGACCAGGCATGAAATTCGAACGTCAGTTGCGAGATTACGAACGTATTTTCGACGCCGTTTCGAGCAAATCCGCCAAGCTGGACGATCTTATTGTTGCCGCGGAATTCGACGCAGCCTACGCCAACAGCGCTTTGGAAGACGCCAAGGGACTGGAAACGGCTCAGGAAAACCTCAAAAAGCAGCTGGCAGATCAGCTGGACAAAGTCAGAGCGGAACGCGACGCTATCGCCGCTCACGTCAAAACGTTAAACGCGCGTTATCAGCTCTATGTTGATAAAATCCAAAAAGTTCGCGCCGAGAATATCAAATTGGCGAAACAGATTGACGCCGCGCAGCGAGAAGCCGCGAAACGGATTTACGCCCGCGCCAAAGCCAACGGCGTTGCATCTGCGTTTTAAGTTCCACCTCGGCGCAATTCAACTAAACATTTTTTAATGAATTAAAAAAACGGGAAGAGAATCATCTTCCCGTTTTTTATTGCTTTGTTACGCCTGAAGCCAATACGGAAAATCTTATTCCAGCTTAACTCTCGGGTCAATCAGAGCGTAGGCGATATCGACAATCAGGTTCATCAAATAAAGAAGAAACGTAAAGAGCATAACCATGCCCATTGCCAGCGTATAATCTCGCTGAATGGCGGCTTCAATAAAATGGGCGCCCAATCCGGGAATGAAAAAAATCTGTTCTATTACCAGCGACCCGGTAATGATGCCGGCAATCGCAGGGCCCAAAAAGGAGACGACCGGCATAATCGCGCCGCGCAAGGCGTGTTTGAAAATCACCGTCGTTTGGCTAAGCCCTTTGGATTTTGCAGTGCGAATATAATCCTGCGACAAGACGTCCAGCATGCCAGTTCGAGTCAGTCGAGCAATGTACGCCGCGTACGGAGCGCCCAAACAGAACGCTGGCAGAACCAGATGAATCGGCGTTCCCCAGCTGGCAACGGGGAAAAGTGGAATGATAAAAACAAACAAAATGATTATCAATCCCGCAAGGACAAAGTCTGGAAGAGCAATTCCAATTGTCGCCAGGCTCATGAGAATAAAGTCCGACGGCGAATTCCGGTGCGTTGCGGAAACAATTCCTGCCGTTATACCCAAAAAGACAGCAAAGGACATCGCTAAAAAACCAAGCGTTGCCGAAATAGGCATCCCCTGACGAATAATATCGTTGACAGTAAAGTCTGAACGAGTAAAGCTGCAGCCGAAATCGCCCCGACACATATTCCAGAGGCTTGTCAGATACTGTTTATACAGCGGAGCGTCGAGATTGTATCGAGCTTTGAGGTTCGCTTCCACTTGCGGGTCAAGCTGACGTTCACGACTGTACGGACCTCCAGGGGCGGCGCGCATTAAAAAGAAGCTAACCGTAAAGACCACCCAGAGGGTCAAGAGCATCCAGCCAACTCGCTTGATAATAAATGGAAGCATGGTAATATGGAGTGCGACGGCTTGCCGTCGCTTTTAAAGGGTAACGCTGAGAATTACCAAAAATGTATTTCGTGCAAATAGCGCAATGAAATGTTTATATAAACCTATATTAACTTTGCGTTATTGGCACGAATTACGTTTTTTCAGGTTTGCATCGGAACTGGTAATGAAAGCGACGCCAAGGCGCGAAGCCGCGCGGGCGAGTGGATGAGGTTATGCCTCCAAAAAAGCCTGTTTTGGCGTTCCCCACCTCCACTCAGGAACCGACCTTGTCGGCGTCGCACTCCAAAACCTTCGACTTACTTTTTCTTTGCCGGCTTGATTGGAATCTTGAGACGTTGTACAAAGTGTTCAGCGCCTTTAGACTGAGTCAGCTCATCGGCTTTGAGTCTGGCGGCGGCTTCCTGATCAAAGGGGAAGTCAAACAGTTTTTTCATTTCCGGGGAGAAAACGCCCCAGCAAACTTTACAAGGCCCTTCCAGAAGCGCTTCGATCTTTTTTCGGGTCATTTTTTTCGCGCCGATCTTTTTCACCTTGCGCTTTTTGACCTTGCGGCGAGGCATATCTTCTTCATCTGAGAAGAAGTCGGAATCCTCGTCAAAGGCGTCCAGAGAATCGTCAGACAAATCGTTCAAATCATCGTCTTCAAACTCGTCTGAGGAATCGTCGTAATTGTCTTCGTAGGACTCTTCTTCCTCGTCTTCCTCCGGTTCGAGCTCATCATTGTAGTCGTCTTCCAGGTCAAGCTGATCTGTAACAGATTTTTTCTTTTTGAGTTCGTCTTCCAATTCAATTTTATCGTTATCGATTTCCGCTTTACGACGGCGTTTCTGCTCGACTTTTTCACGAATTGTAGACTTCTTGGGTTCGTCCTGGAGCTCAGTCAAAGATTTTGCGGTTTCTTTGTCAGCTTTGGAAACTTTTTTAGTTGTCTTCTTCGTTTTGGTCGTTTTTTCGGACGCTTCTTTTACAGCTGGCTTGTCAGCGGCGTCAGACTTTTTCGCTGTTTTTTTCGCCGCAGCGCTTTTCAAAGTCTTTTTGGTTTCTGAGGTTTTTGAAGCGGCGGTTTTGGATGGAGCGGACTCTTTTGCAGACGCTTTTTTCACCACAGTTTTTTTGGTTTTAAGAGTAGTTTTCTTTTCTTCTTCGTTATTAGCAGTCATAGATTTTTTCGCAGTTTTCTTTACGGATTCTTCTGACGAAACGTCTGCCTTTTTAACCGTCTTATTAGTTGTCGACTTGGCTGCAGGCGTTTTCTTTCCGGTTACTGCGGTTTTTTTAGCGGCTTTGGACGCGTCGGATTTTTTTGCCGGCGTCTTTTTGTCCGGAGCCGCAACAGGTTTGGCCTTCGTACTCATTTAGGATACCTCTGTGAAGCGTCAAAACGCATAACAGGACATAAAACTCTGTAAAAGAGCGCTTTCCTGATATTGCGTCAGCGGACAGCAAAAGATGCGTTGTTTGAGGAAGCAAACGCGCTGGACTTGCAATCCGCTTACCAATAATATAACCTTTCGACCTAGCCGTTCAAATACGTCTGTCAGATTGAGCGCCGATAAAATAAAAACAAAAAAAGTTGAGCGCTGCAACAGATAATGTATCAACAAGGCGTATAATCGAATAAATAACCGGATTAAACGATTGTAAAGTTGGATCAGTCTTAACAGAAAACGAAACTTTCATTCCGTTATCCTTCATAAGCCTATTATTCAACGATTTAATATTTTATAGCAAAACGGCGAGTCTTTCCAGAGGGAGAGTCCGGATTTTCCCGCTTTTTTCCAAAAATTTTTTAATTTTATCCAGAAATCGTCAAATCGACGTTTTCCAACAGAGCGATTTCGGATATACTCAACGTCGTTTTGAACTGTGAGCGTTCCAGACCATTGGGGTCAGAGTCGCGGTTTAGAGCTTTAGCCCAGATTTATTCTCAGATGCCTGAACATCAATTTATCAAAGACCTTGTCGATAAAACAGAGATTAGTTCCGTATATCGTATTGCCAATAAACAGGTTCGTCTTAACAGAAACGGAGACTCGTACCTTCAGGTTGAAATTTATGATAAAACCGGGACGCTTACCGTTCGGATGTGGAACGCAGGCGAAAACGTCTATCGCGCCTTTGAAGTCGGCGATTACGCTCAGGTTTTTGGAAAAGCTCAAGTCTTTCAGGGGAATTTGCAGATTATTGCCAAAAAACTGGTTCATGCGCCGGAGGACGCCTACAATCAGGACGACTACGTTAAACAGGCGGAAATTGACATTACCAAGCTTGTCAGACGTCTTAAACAGCTTGTTGAGACGATTAAAACTCCGTCATTGCGGAATCTGGCGGACTGTCTTCTGGTCGACAACGAGTTCATGACCCGATTCTGCGACGCCCCCGCCGGGGTCAAAAATCATCACGCTTATAAAGGCGGATTGCTGGAACACACCTTGTCGGTTATGGAACTGGCGGACAAAACGGCGGCGCTGTATCCGATTTTGAATCGCGATTTGCTGCTTACAGGGGCGTTAGTTCACGACATCAGCAAAATTGACGAAATCCGCTTTGACGTCGAGATTACCTATTCAGACGAAGGGCAGCTGCTGGGGCATCTGGTTATGGGCGTCGAAAAACTCAACGAGAAGATTGCTGAATCGGAGCGGCTTTCTGGCGAACCGATGTCGGATTACCTCAAGACGCAGCTCAAACATCTGATTATCAGCCATCACGGGGAATACGAGTTCGGATCTCCCAAACTGCCGATGACGCTCGAGGCGATTACGCTCCATCATTTGGACTGCATGGACTCCAAAATCGTCGGCTTTGCCCAGCTTATTCAGGAAGATCTCAACGAAGACTCCAACTGGACTTGTTACGTCCCGTCGTTACAGCGTAAAATCTTCAAAGGAGAAAAATAATGCTTGCGCGGTTGATTTTGATTGCTGTCGTATTGACCCAGACGCTGGTTTGCGCTGCCGCTCAGCCGTCGTCATACGATGCGGTTTTTGTCAAAACGCTGCGTGAAATGCGTCTTTATCGACTGGGCGAGTCCTATCTTGCCGAGAAATTAACCCAGGACGATTTGTCGGACAAGGCGAGCGCCGAACTGACAAGCGCCATGATTGAACTGCTGGGCGAAGAAAGCCTTTGCGTTTCTTCCGATAAACAGGGAGAAATCGTCGATAAAGCGCAGAGCTTTGCGGACGAGTATCTTAAAACGCACGGCGACAGCCCGTTTCGAATTCGCGTTTTGCTGGCGTTGACGCTCAATGGCGTCAATGCCGGCGAATTGGGGGCGATGAACGTTCAACTTCGTCCAAGCGACGAGCCAACCCGCCAGGCGGCGTTGACCCGGCTGCGTCAAACGGACGAGCAGATAAAAGATCTGTCACGAATACTCAATACGCCCTCTAACGCGACAGACCCTAAAACCAATCAAAAAGCCTTTTCTGACGACCTTTGGCAGAGAATAAAAAATCAAACGGCGTTCCTGTCCGCCCGGCGCGCTCTGGCA
>JAZRTH010000780.1:0-6278 GCA_045651945.1 Thermoguttaceae bacterium | reverse complement strand
CTTCTCAATACAAGCAGCGTAAGCGTTGCCTCTGGCGCAACGCTGGAATTCAAAGACAGCAATATTTCGTTTAGCAAAGCAATCGCCGGCGAAGGAGATCTTGTTAAATCTGGTACGGGTACGGTAACGCTGACGCAAGCGCTTACGAATTTATCCGGCAATACGACAATTTCTGGCGGTGGATTAACATTATCCAATAGTTCAGTAGCCTCAACGCTCAATAACCTTATCGGTGGAAGTCTAATAGCCGACGGAGCCGACAGCGACGTTTTTGTTAATCTCACGTCCAACGCTAATTTAACGCTTAACAATGCCGATATGACCAAGTTCATCGGATCGATTACGGCGTCTGGACTAAAAATCGAAAAGACCGGCAATGGAACGCTGCAGATCTATACTGGCGCAACAGGAAAGGTAGACGCTCAAAGCATAACAGTTTCCTCTGGCGAATTAGATCTCAAAGGATACATGACCGGCGGAATTTCCGTTGAAGGTCCCAACGCGGTCTTTTCGCCTGGCAATTCCGTAGGCGATGCGGTTTTCGGCGGCGGATATATTCTTAAAGAGGGCGCAACGCTGTTAATTGAGCAGGACGAAACCGGCATTGATACCCTTACCGCCAGTTCGTTTGGACTTGTTGGAAATGATAACCATATTGAGTTTGATTTTACTGCCTTTGCACCGGGTAAAGAGTATGATTATATTATCTTGACTGACGGTTTTGGCGAAGGTCAGAACGAACCTAATTATTGGACAGCCCTTTATACGGGAAATCTTCCTGATTACTTTACAACATCTGTATTTATAAACGACGATGGATACGGCGTTGTTCGACTGACATCACCCAGCGCCAACGAAATTCCTGAACCGTCGACGTGGGCGCTGCTGTTACTCGGCGCCGCGGGGCTGCTGTACGTTCGGAAAAGAACTCGTAAATAGTAGTTACGCAAGCGTAAAATTTTTCGGAGTGCGAGAGGGAAGCGAAAGCGGAACTCTCGCTTTTTTCTTGACGGCAAAGCCGTCAAGTTGGACTCCGGGTACGGAGTCCATCCAGAGGAGGTTTTCGGTTTCGTCGATTTGGGATGCACACTTCTCAACGTTTTGTTCGCCGTTCCACGCATAGAACTTTTTTTTAAACCTTCTCGGATATACTCCGCGACTCCGCATCTCCGCGTGAGTTTTTACCGGACGCTTACACACCCCGGTTTTGTTCGCCTGTCGGTGAATGCGTAATTACGTTCGCTACGCTCACACCCACGGGTTTACACCCGTGGCTCGCCTAAATTTTCGCTCCGTTACCGTCTTTCATTTTCTAGCAACTACTGCCTACCGTCTTCTGCGCCAGTACATTAGTCCGGCAACTCCAAGCGCCAGCAGCGCCCACGTTGACGGTTCTGGAACGTCGGGATTAGAGTTGCGAAGATTGCCCATATAGAATGTAGAGTAAACGTCCGAGACGGAAAACGTTTCATCCGAGCCGACGTTATGAACGCGCAATCTCCATTCGCCAGTTGGATCTTCGCCCCAAAAAGCGTTCGTTGAGAACGACCACGTTAAAGAGTTAAGACTTTGAAAGAGCGTAGTTGTATCGGAATACGCAATCGTGCTTCGGACGTCGTTATGATACAGATAAATCTGTAAATAGCAAGCGTCAAATCCTGTGGAAAGGTCGTCGGCGGTAACGGTAAGCGTAATAACGACTTCTTCCAGATCCTGCTTGATAATTCCTGAATTGAGGAACGTCTCATCGGTAATCGTTTTTCTTTCTGAATAAACCAAAACGTCGTCAGCCGCCATGCGCTGGAAGTCGTCTGGGGCAACGTACGCGGCAGTTCCTCCCGATTGATATTCCACCGCGGCGGCAAGAGCGTCGTTGTTTGAACTGCTGAACTTTACCAGTTTATACGAATCGCCGGTATCATCGTAGGGAGTTTCGACCGCGTCGTACCTCAACATTTCTTCAGCCGTAACATTCATATTTGACCAGTCAATTGTAGCAACCGTCTGCGGCGTAACTGTATCGTATCTGTCGCCCAAAACGGTTTGAGGATCGAGAATGGCGTCAACTAACCCTTTAGCGTTAATCTGTCCGAACCCGTACGAGGGAGAGAACGACAACCCCGCTGTGTTTGTCGTCCAAACGACATGGCGATCCGTTGCTTCGAGGTCAATTTTTGTTGACGTTCTGGCAAGAAGATGTTTGAGAAATCGGACGTCGCAAACCTGATCCGGATAGGTAGTTTTATAGGCGTCTATCGCCAGAGCTAAAACGCCGGTTGCGACCGGACATGAGGCGGATGTGCCGTTAAACGCGTTGCACAAAGCGCCCTCCTCTACACCCTGATAGTCAGTCCACTCGACGAATTCGCATTCGTATGTAAATACGTTGCCGGTTATGTAATCAGCTCGGTCAGAAGTTTTAACCTCAACGCCGGGCGCGCAAATAAAAACGCAGGTTCCATAACAGCTAAACGGAGCGAAGCCGGTATAATCGGCTGTACTTTCCTTTCCTGTTGCGGCAACTGTAATCGTATACGGGTGAGCAGTATATACTTTTTTACCGGAGTCCTTGCTGTTGGAAAATAACTTCATATTGCGCGTGTTGCCGGAGGAAAACAATATAGCCGTATTATTCTCCCTGGCGTTGGCAATTGCTTCCAGGAATACTTCAGAATCTTTTCCGTTATACCCTATCGAGACCCCGTAACTGTTGTTTTTGACGTCAATCGTGTCATTTTTATACATCAACGCCTGGGCCATAGTATATTCCGCAACCGAGGTATCGTCGTCCATTTTGGCGTGAAAAGCCTGACAGGCAAAATCTATACGAATCGGCGCCAGTGTGGCGTTATAAGCGGGACCGTAGGTGTTTGAAGCGCTGTCGTAGGCGGCAACGCATCCCGTGACGCAGGTGCCGTGATAATCTCCGTCATTAACCACCGGCTTTGCGTCGCTGGAAAAACGAATCTTTGCACTGTCCCAAACGGCAGACGAATCTGTTTCCGATTGCGTTGGCAGCGTCGGCAAATATTCTTTGTAGGATTCGTCATTATAAATTACGCCGGTATTATACGTCAAAGACGGGTCAATATTAGAACTAAAAAATGGGTGATTCATGTCAACGCTGTCGTCCAGAACGCCCACAACTGTCTTTTGACCGGTAAACCCGAGGTTCCAGGCGTACGGCGCGTTGACAGCGTCCAGAAACGAACTGTACGTTGTCGGAACAGGTCTATCTTCAGCGTATAAACTGACGTTAAATAAAGCGACAAACAAAACGGTTAAATAAAACCGACAGGAAATATTGATCTTTAACATGGTATATGCTCAATCTAACGTTAAAATAATCAATTTCTTTTTAGAAATTGCCATATATATTATTATTATACACGATTTATACACGATTTTCGAAAAAATATTGAAAATTTTTCAAAAAATTAAACGATTTGGAAAATGCACTAAATAGATAAAATGATTGGAAGACGGTACTGAATCAACCAACGCGAACGGAATTACGCATCGGCATGATTTACGCCTGCCGATTTTTTAACTGCAAAGAACGCAAAGATTTTAAAACCTCGCGAACATCCTCCGCGGCTCCGCATCTCCGCGTGAGATTTTCCCGGACACTTACGCAACCCGGCTCGTCAACCTTCTTTTCCATCTCCTCTATTTTAACTTATCATTCAATTCTCAAAAAATTATAATTTTTTGAATAGATTTTTCTAAATTGTGTATAAAATTAATATATAATATACGATTCCTATAAAGGAATATTATTTTACCCCCAAGAGGCATTATATACCATGTCAACACGCAATACCTTATACCGATTGTTCACAATCGTTTTGTTCGCCGCTTTGTCAAGCGTCAGTTTATATGCTGACGATCGCTCTGTTCCAACGGAGTACGCTTCCTTTCTGGACGTTGTCAACGCGCCGTACGCCTGGAATCTGGGATTTACCGGTCAAAATGCCATTGTGGGCGTTTTAGACGACGGCATTGACAGTCACCCGTTCTATAGATATAATCTTGACGCATTGCTGGCGTATAACACCGGCGTGATTTATAACGACGAATCTTATAAAGAGTATCTGCCAACGCTGCCGACGCAGTCGATAAGCGATACGTCTGCCGTTTGGGACAGAGCGGAGATTCAAAAAGAGGATGAGACTAAACCGTCTACCTCATACGGAGACAGTCACGGCATAGCCGTAACGGGTTGCATCGCCTCTTACGACGAGGCTACAAATACCTACGGTTCCGCCTATGGCGCGACAATCGTTCCGGTTCGAATTGAATTTTCCTGTCAATCATTTTTGAGCATAATGCCTGACGGCTCTTCTGTTACGGATTATATAACCTATCAGGCGTTATCTTACAAAAACGACGTTATTGACATCAAAAGCAACAGCTACGGCATGGCGATAGGGTATGCTGGAAGGGATTCTGATCTGGCAATAGCCGCAGTTGCCGACGCTCGGGCAAACAATACGCTTTTATTATTTTCTTCTGGCAACGAACGCGACGGCGTTTTTATACCCGATAGTAAAGACTGCACGAAAAAAGTTTATACCGCGCATCCGTATACGATTACAGTAGCCGCAACAGGAAAGGACGATACCGCCGATTACACGGCAATCGCGCCGTTTAGCGACTATGGAGCCTGCGTTTTTATTTGTGCGCCCGGCGTTGGGGTCCAAACCGCTGACCGGGAAGACGTCAAAACCGGAAACATATTCCTTTATAAATCCACGTTAGTTTCCGAATCCGACATACAAGGTTATGCAGAGGGGAATATGTACAGTAAATTTGCCGGCACGTCCGCTTCCTGCCCGATTGCAGCCGGCGTTCTGGCTCTGGCAATAGACGCCTACAAAAGCGCCTATCCGGGTCAGACCTGCGACGCTCGATTTATCAAACATCTTCTTGCCAGAACGTCTTCCCAAATTGACCTTGAGGCAACCGACCGCTTTACAAAATGGACGACCAACTCTGCAGGATTCTCGTTCTCTCCGTCCTACGGGTTCGGACAGATTAACGCAAAAGGATTAATTGACGCTATTTTGGAACCAGAAACCTTTTTAGGCGGCAAATTCGATACTGTTACGCCGCAGACAGTCGCAACAATTGACTGGTCAACCATGGATGTCTCTTCCGAAGAAATGCTGATTTACAGTACAATCGAGAGTGAAAACGACATCAATACAGGCAACGCTTATTATTTAACAACGTTCAGCAGTTCCCAAAACAACGACGCTCTCGCCGCTGCTGTAGATTATCAGTCAGGCGGAACAGCCGCTTACGTAACCCCAAACGATTTCCTGCAATTGGGAGCGAATCCCGTACTGATTTATTCAGAAACAAAGACATTTACAGATCAGACGTTCCTTAATTCAGGAATTATCAAGCAGGATCTGGAAGAGGTTGTTGTTACGCTTACCGCTGAAGCGGACCACGTGGACGAAGGTTTTGACGTTCGCAATTTGGAAATTATTCTGGAACACAACGGGGTTCAGAGCTATTTGGCGTATTACGACAGGAAGGCTTTCTTTCACTATATTGATAGTTTAACATGGTCGTTTTCCTCAAACGCATTCTGGGGAGAAGACCCGACCGGCGACTGGACGCTGCTCGTTTATGACGCTGGCTCGTATGAACCATTTCACATCTCAGAAGTTTACAGCACGTTCTATATGGGCGAACTGAGTTCCTCTGTCCCGGAACCGTCAACGTGGGCGCTGATGGCGCTGGGGGTTGTTGTATTATTCTTGCGTAGACGAAAGAATGAAAGGCGGTAATGAAGCGACCAGCGGGAGCGGAATTACGCAGTTCGCCGATAGGCGAACCGAAAACCCGGAATTACAATACCACATTGATTTCGTCAAACCGAAACGCCAGATCTAAAGAACGCCATTGACGCCAACGACAAATCAAGATATCTGGTATTATTTATACTTTCGATCATAGATTTATGGTTGTCCTAACGTTTTGTTCGCCGTTCCGGCGAATGCGTAATTCCGTTCGCTAACGCTTCACTCCATTACCGCCTTCCAATCAATCGGCAAATCCAGCGTTGAAATGAATTCCGAATTTTTCTCCCCTACCCTTGCAATTGATTTTTGATTGCTGTATAATCGAAACTGTTCAATCAGGAATTGGACAGTTTTTTTGTTTTCCCCCCTTTTAACTGATACGAGAGGAACGACTCATGAATAACATTATATCCCGCCGCGCCATGCTGCAGGGTTCTGCAGCTGGTATTGCCGCTCTTGCCT
>JAZRTH010000779.1:0-3872 GCA_045651945.1 Thermoguttaceae bacterium | reverse complement strand
GGCTCCGGCGTTCCGGAACCGTCAACTTGGGCGCTGCTGGCGCTTGGCGCTGCTGGGTTGCTCTACTGGCGAAAAAGAAAATAACAGGCGAGCCACGGGTGTAAACCCGTGGGTGTGAGCGAAGCGAACGTAGTGAGGAGTTGGCGCAAAGCGTAGGCGAACGATTCTTTGTCCCACGCCTTCGCTTTGTTTAGTCTGGTTCGCGGCAGTCCTCTGCCGCATTCGCCGAAGGCGAAAATTTTGGAGTGCGACGGCTTGCCGTCGCTTTTTTTCTTCAGCGGACTTCCGTCCGCACCCCAGAAACGTTTTCGGGGCGCCTAAGCTTCATTTTTCTACGGTCTTTTTATTTTAACAGTTCTGTTTTTTTGCTCTATTTTCATAAAGTTTCGGAAATTTTCCCCATTTTTTCATCAAAATGGTTGACAAACTTACAAAAGTAGGTTATTTTATATATATTTAATGGAGATGTGTATACCAATCGAAGAAACGATTACTATTTTTGTTATCAGGCAACCCCTAAAAGATACATGATGAAAACAACATTTACAAGCAGCGCAGCCCAACTTCCCCGCATTTTAACATGCGGTGGAATCGTCTTTCTTTTGATGGGTCTTTTTCTGTCAGGTTCCGTTCAGGCTGATATTCTGGTATTGAAACAGTCTCAGCCTTCTGGACACGACTGGAGCACCGTGTCAGACTTCGACAATGTTGCTTCGTGTACCGGCGGCTATCGCGTTGTTAATAACGGACGAGTTATTCGAACGCCCCAGGCGAATTCCAATCCAAGTATAACTGCCATCTACTTGGGATATACCTACGATGTCGCCACTGGAACCTATACGGTTGTTGGAGAGGAAGCTCGATCTCAAATGGGGCTTAAGAATCAGGGCGCTAATACGATTACGATTGAAAATCTGTATTTGGGCAACGGTCAGGTGTTGGCATGGGGAGTGGAAAAACCGACTCTTGCTGGAAAGATATTCGTTGAGGGTGCCCGATCCGAAATTAACGCTCAAGACGCTCTGACTTTCTATATTTCTTCTCAAATTGTTAAAGTAACGCCAGACGCCTGTTTGGACTTGGTTCCCTATGATAAAAGCGGCGTCCAAGGCGAGATTTGGGTCAGAAACAGTTCCAATGTCAATTGTCCTCTTAATATGAGTAAAGGTACGCTTGTTGTTGACGGTGAAAATACATTTGGTTCCGATTTTGGGCTAACTCTCCAAGATGGAACAGGTATAATTTTAGGGGGAAACTTTGTGGGAAAGGAAGGTACAACTATTACCGTCAACGGATCCGTTCGATATGGACACTGGCAGAACACCTCAGCCAACAAAGTCTGTTATAGCAATCTGATCGTTCCAGAAGGCTCGACGCTTAACGCGAATAACAACTACGATATTGGCGCCAAAGGCTCAATGGTCTTTGTTGGCGACTTGCAGGGAGCGGGCGCTTTGGTAGTCGATACTGTTGGATCTGCTAATACGAACCGATTGACTCTGGGACATCCTGAAAACTCCTTTACCGGAACTGTTAGCGTTAATTCAGGCAAATTGCAGTTTACTGTTCTTGGATTCGATGGCGTTACCTATACTGGAACCAACGCACTGATTAATGCAGCGTCCGTTACGGTTGCCAGCGGCGCGACAATTGACGTTGGCGCTACAACGCAAACGTTTAACAATCTCAGCGGAGCAGGAACGATTACTATTAGCGAAGGCGGCGCTTTAACGCTCAATAACAATCAAACGACGCTCTTTACAGGTTCTATTTCCGGTTCTGGCAAGGGAACGCTTACCAAAACCGGCGAGGGAACGCTGTTAATCAATGCCGCTCAAAACGCGGTTGATGTACATAGTCTGGTTGTTTCTTCCGGACGTCTGGATATGAAATCGTATTTCAAAGGCGATTTGGAAATCAATAATTCCGCTACGTTCTCGCCGGGCAATTCTATTGGAAAGCTCGAACAGACAGGGAACTTTACTCTGGATTCCGGCGCGACGCTGTTAATGGAAATTGGTGGAACGGACGCTGAACTCAACGATCAGCTGATTGTTAGCGGTAATTTTGACTTTGCCAACGGCGCGATTATCGAACTCGTTCTGGCAGACAACGCAGCGCTTAATCCGGGCGATACTTTTACCGCCATTTTGTCTGGAAGCAACAGCTCTGATTTTGAAGATACGTTAATTGACAACTTTGTTCGTTCTTACTTCTTTACCGATTTGGCGTATGTTCCATACGGCAACGGTTATGCTATTACCGGTCGCCTTGATCCCAACGCCGTCCCGGAACCGTCAACGTGGGCGCTGCTGGCGCTTGGCGCGGCGGGACTGCTCTATTGGCGAAAGAGAAAGTAAGGTTATTAAATAAAAATAATTATGAAAGAGGAGTGAGGAGCTTGACTTCTCGCTCCTCTAAATTTTTTCTATATTTTTTCTAATCTTCCCTTCCAGCCCCTTGACAAAATCTTTATATATAGTAAATTCTCAGGATAATTTATTGTAGAGTTGCGATATGTAATATAGCCACGCGCGCGTCGAATGGTTCTACGGTGTACAGATCAAACGAATCGCGATGGCGCCAAACAATCGTATTTTTCAGGAGAAATCCTCAAAACACATGCCAACTATTAATCAATTAGTTCGTAAGAATCGCAAGATTCCTCGCAAGTTCAGCAAATCCCCGGTTTTGGATCAGTGCCCGCAGAAGCGCGGCGTCTGCCTCAACGTTCGTACGATGACCCCGAAGAAACCGAACTCGGCTCTTCGTAAGATCACTCGTGTGCGTCTGTCCAACAGCAAAGAAGTTACCGTCTACATTCCAGGCGAAGGGCACAACCTTCAGGAACACAGCATCGTCCTGGTTCGCGGCGGTCGTGTTCGAGACCTTCCGGGCGTTCGCTATCAGGTGGTTCGTGGAACTTTGGATACTCAGGGCGTCAAAAACCGTAAGCAGGCTCGCAGCCGTTACGGCGCCAAGAGAGACAAAAAGTAGTCCAACGTTTCGTTTTTTGCATCCATTAACCATCGAAGCAGTCTGAACTTGTAATAAATCGCAATTGCATTTAATCAGATTGTTTTCCCAGAACATATAGAGGAATAAATACCATGGCTAGAATTACTGCCAGTCGCAAACAACTCAAGCCAGATCCCAAGTTCGGGTCTCTGGTCGCTGCCAAATTCGTTAACTGCCTGATGTGGGACGGCAAAAAGAGCACGGCTTACCGCGCTTTCTATGACGCCTTGGACATTCTGGCAACCCGTTTCACGGACAAACCGTCCATCGAAGTTTTCACAGAAGCTCTGGAAAACGTCAAGCCGAACATTGAAGTCCGCTCCAAGCGAGTCGGCGGCGCGTCCTACCAGGTTCCTATGCCCGTTCCGAAGAACCGCCAGCAGGCGTTAGCCATCCGCTGGATTCTTACCGCCGTTCGCGATAAGAAGGGCAAGCCGATTGCTGAAAAACTCGCTGACGAACTCACCGCTGCCTATAAGAAAGAAGGAACCGCGTACACCAAACGCGAAAACGTCCATCGTATGGCGGAAGCCAACAAGGCGTTTGCTCACTTTGCTTTCTAATTTGGGCTGTAATACAATTCAACTTCAAAACGCGTTCGATATTTATCGGGCGCGTTTTTGTTATTTTATCGATATTATCAGAATTCCAAAATTCAATTGAGAATTCTTGTAATTTGAGCGTTTTTCTTTCCTCCCCCCGCTACAATTAATTCTTTAAAAGAGTATAATGAATTGTTAAGTTGCGAGACGTTCGATGGAGACGAACATTGGAGCAAACCGTTCCCTTGCCGCTAAACAAAAGTCGGATCGTAGCCATGTCGTTCTGTGAGCCAAGGAGTTGGTGAGTTTAAT
>JAZRTH010000778.1:0-3273 GCA_045651945.1 Thermoguttaceae bacterium | reverse complement strand
CAAAAACGTTGTTGGTTTTTGAAGCAAAATCCCAACACATATTTCCTTGCCGCATTTTCGGTTTTAATCAGCAATTCATAGGACTTGAAGTTCATATAAGTATTATACATCAGTCCAGAATTGGGTCAATTACCAAAAATAATAACCCGCTTGCGTTTCCCACTATTTATAATACTAATATAATTATAATATATTCCGAAGTTAAAAACAAGGGGAAAGAGTTTATAATCTCCTATTTTCCTATAAAAAAAGAACGGTAAACGTTAAAGTTTACCGTTCTCAAAGAGCGGGTGATGAGGCTTGAACCCACGACAACAACGTTGGCAACGTTGTGCTCTACCAACTGAGCTACACCCGCATGGTTTTGTTTTGAACTATTGTTTCCTTTCATTCAAAACTTATCTATATTTTAGCGATTCTTAAAATCTTTTCAAGGGGGCAGACCCCTTTTTTTAAAAAATTTTTTCTTATGTTTAAAATAATCCGAAAATATAGAGTAGATAATATGGAAAAAATTCGTCAAATCCGATAAACTTAGACTCAGAAAACTAACTTAAAAATCCGATAATATACAATAGAAACGCCGTAAAGCGTAAAGACCGCGTTCCACAAGACGCTAAAATATAAAGATTCAGCGCCAGCTGCCAATATATACATTATGCAAATCTCAGCAATAATAACGCCGAGATTTCATACTCCTTTTATATGGTTGTTGTCTTAACATCAACCTAAAAATGTTGATTATGTCAAACATTTCCGTACTACCTGTAACCACGTCAAAGCAACAAAAAGAGTTTTTTACTCTTGCGGAAAAGATTTATTCGCGGAACTCCTATTGGATTCCCCCGTTGCTGGATAACGCTAGAGGTCTTCTTGGATTCAAAAAGTCCGCTTTTGGGCTGCATAACACAGTTCAGCCGTTTATCGCCTATAAAGACGGCGAACCCGTTGGACGCATTGCCGCCATTATTAATAACGGACACCTGGCGCGATACAATGACGGCGTTGGATTTTTCGGTTTTTTCGAATGCATTAACGACCTGGACGTCTCCAAGGCTCTTTTTGACACCGCCCGCGACTGGCTCAAAAGCAACGGTCTGTTCAAAATGCGAGGGCCGTGCAATCCGTCCCTCAACTACGAACTCGGTCTTCTCATTGACGGTTTCAATTCAAGCCCGATGTTTATGATGACCTACAATCTTCCCTACTACGAAAAGCTTATCAAAAGCTACAAATTCGAGAAAGTTCAGGATTTGTACGCCTACTGGGGAGACATCAGCATGCTTCAGGACGTTCGTTCTAAATACTTGGGCATTTCGGACGCCATCCAGGAACGGCTTAACGTTACCATCAGACCGATGGATAAAGAACATTTTCTCGAAGACGTTCATACTTTTTTGAGATTATACAACAGTTCCCTTACCAATACCTGGGGATTTGTCCCGTTGTCAGACGAAGAAGTTGCTGAAGAGGCGGAAGGGCTTAAACACCTGCTTGTTCCGGAACTGGCTTTGGCGGCGGAAATCGACGGCAAAGTAGTCGGCGTAAACCTTTGTCTTCCAGACTACAACCCCAGAATCAAAAAGATTCGCGGTCGTCTGTTCCCCTTTGGCTGGTTCCACCTGTTGAGAAATAAATCCGCCATCAAAGCGATTCGCGTTATCAGCACAAACGTAGAGCCTGAATATCAGCTTTCCGGTTTAGGACTGGTTCTGCTCAACGGCCTTGTTCCGCTGGCGTTAAAATGGGGGATTCACGAAGCAGAATTCTCCTGGGTTCTGGAAACGAATCATTTGTCTCGCGGCTCGCTGGAAAAAGGCGGAGCCTTAAGAACGAAAACCTATAGAATTTACGAAATTCAGTAATGGAGAATGGAAGCGACAATACCCCCTCGCTTCCAAACTCACAAAAAACAATTCCTATGAATACCAACGAATCTATCGTCGTAACAGGAGCAGCTCCTGTATGCAGCCTGGGCATCGGCTCAGACGTCTTTTGGGCAAATTTGCTCGAAGGTCGTCCCGGCATTCATACCTATGAAAAAGTCAGCTTTCCCTCCGATGAAAACGCTCAAACGCAGGCAGGGGCTTTGTTACCGTCTGCGCCGATTGCCGGATACATTGCCGATTTCTCGGCAAAAGAGTTTGTTCAGCCTCGAAAAAACATCAAAATCATGAGCCGGGACGTTCAGCTCGGCTTGGCGGCTGGAGCGTTAGCGCTCAAACAGGCGCAGGGCGACTCCGACAAAAAATTGTCAGAACAGCTCGGACCGGAACGAGTCGGAATTGATTTCGGAACGTCGTTTATCATGTCCTCTATCAGCGACATGGCTGACGCATGTCTCAAAGGCATGGCGATTGCAGGCGGTGACGACGCCCTGTCAAAAGCAGCCAGTCTAAAAAAATACTGGGGAGAGGCTTTCATGGACAACCTCTTCCCCCTTTGGATGCTTAAATATCTGCCGAACATGTCCGCCTGCCATTTAGGCATCGCCAACGACCTGCAAGGTCCAAGCAACACGCTGGTTTTGGGCGACACCGGCGCATTGGCGGCAGCAATCGAAGCAATTCACGTCATTCAGCGCGATGCGGCTGACGCCATGGTTATTGGCGGCGTTGGCGATTTCATCGACGATTTCAACTGGGTTCGCTACAGCTGGATTGAGCGAACGTCCAACGCGGCAGACCCGGAAGGCGCCTGTCGACCCTTTGACGCAGCGCGAGACGGTTTGGCTGCGGCGGAAGCGGCGGGCTGCCTGGTTCTCGAATCGGAATCCAGCGCAAAAAAGCGCGGCGTCGAACCGCTGGCAAAGATTCGCGCCTGGGCAAACTGCACCGAAGGAACTCACAAATACAAAATCTCCGGAAAGGCGATTAAAAACTGCCTCAAACTGGTCATGCAGAACGCTGGAATCCAGCCGGACGAGGTTTCTCACATCAACGCCAATGGCTGGGGAACGATTAACGAAGACGCGCTCGAAGCGCAGGCGATTGCTGAAATTCTGCCCAACGTCCCGGTTGTCGCTCTGAAGGGCAGCATCGGTTACGCTGGCAGCGGTTCCGCCGCCGTTGAGATGGTTGCAACCGTTCTCGCCCTGAAAAACGGAGTTCTTCCGCCCGCCAGAAACTACTCTCAGCCAGACCCGAAATGCCCGATCCCGGTCGTTCACGGCGTTCCGACGGCGTGTGACAAACCGTTTGCCTTAACGCTGGCGTTCGACCGGAACGGCGGCGCCGCGGCGAGGGTCTTTGGAAAAGTTTGAGAGGTTTACTC
>JAZRTH010000777.1:0-1221 GCA_045651945.1 Thermoguttaceae bacterium | reverse complement strand
TGGAACGTCAACCGCCGCGGCGTTTTCCGCTGCCGTCGGTACGTTTGGCTCCGTGGTAACTAGTACCGGCATAACCCCAAAATTAACGCTTGAACTGGCGAAGGAGATCGTCAGCGTGTTTCCGTCGGTCTCTGCGGCTGTCAGCTGTAAACCGTATATACCCGGCTGAACTGAACCGTCCACTTCAAAGGCGCTGTTTGTCGCCGCTGCCGGCGTTCCGCCGTCTTTGGAAATATACGCCGTTAACGCTGACGCCGCGCCGGTGGCGGGTGTGCCGTCTGACGGGTGATAGACAAAAAACGTTATAATAAACGCCGTCCCTCTCTCATGCATCCTAACCTCCTAAAAGTCTTTTTTTGGCGATCCCAAAATAATGCTCGTTGTACTCAATACCGGCAAAATGTAACCCCAAATTCCGGCAGGCTTCCCCGGTCGAACCGCTCCCCATAAACGGGTCGAGAACGGACGCCCCCTCTGGCAGCATTGCAAGGAGTTTTTCAAGCAGCGGAACCGGCTTTTCGCAAGGGTGCGCCCTCTTTTTGCTCTGGATTGACGCGACTTCATACTTCCCCGGCAGGATTTTGTCCGTCAGCGGTCGCCCCTTTGTGCCCCACAAGACAAACTCGCACGACTGCGTGAACTGTCCTTTTTGCGGTCTGGCGTTCTTCTTGTCCCATACGATAACGCCGCGATAGTCCAGCCCGCCCAACTCCAAACAGATTGAAAAAAACGGGATTTGCCGAAAGTCCGAAAATATGAAAAAATAGCCCCCGGCTTTGAGTAGTTTGGCGGCTTCCTGTACCCACAGGCGCGTCTGCATAAGAAACGCCGCCGGGCTTAAATCCTCGCAAAAATACTGTTCCATTTCGAGAGTTTCGCCGTCATAGTACTTCGAAAGCCCTTTTCCCGCGATCCTTGAACAATAGGGGGGATCGGTCAAGACGGCTTCAAATTGCGCGTTTTCCGCTTGTAGATGTGATATGAACTTTAGAGCGTCGCCGTTATATAGTAACATTTTAAAAACCCTCAAAATGTTAATTATACCGGCGCTTGTTTACTTTTCAAATTTCAGATTTGCCAGCCCGCGCGCCTTTATTTCAAGCCGGCGCCGATGTTGGTCTTCGGTCAATAGATAACCGTCCAGCAGGATCAGCTTCGAGAAGTCAACCCGCCCCTGGTCGCTCTCTGCGTTCCGGCGGCAGGGCCCATCGCGGACTTTGC
>JAZRTH010000776.1:0-1950 GCA_045651945.1 Thermoguttaceae bacterium | reverse complement strand
GATCTGGGCGACGTTTCGAACCTGACGCCTCAATGCGACTTAACTGTAACAGCCACCACGGCAGACGGCAAACAGACGGCGTTCGATGTAACAGCCAGAATCGACACGCCGGTTGAAATCGTCTACTTCAAAAACGGCGGCATTCTCCAGACCGTTTTAAGAAAGCTCGCCAACAATTAGAGTTTTGAGTTGTGATTATTCAAAAGAAGCGAATCTAAAAAACAAGCGAGAGGAAATCAAACTCCTCTCGCTTTTGTATTGTCACAATTATTTCTTTTTATCCTGTTCGTCGTCGTCTTCAAGACCAAAGAAACGGCGACTTTCCGCGGCGTCTTCCTGCAGCGATTCCAGATCCTGAACGTCAACCGCCATTTTGCCCGGTCGATTATCGAATGGTTCACTTGGCGGCTGCGGTTTCGGAGCGTTTTGTTCCGGTTTCGCTTGACCGCCAGCGCCGGGTTTCTCGGTATCAGCTTTGGGTTGAGAATCCTCGTCTACCACTACCTGATGATATTCCAGTCCGGTTCCCTGACATACCGGACACGCTATAAAGTTTTTCCCCTTGCAAACGTTGCATGGGATAATTTGACGCACAGGCTCTGTAATCTTTTCGCCGTTGTGATGTCGTTTAGTTTTGTTGATGTAAATCGTTACCCTCCCGCCAGAGCAGTTTTTATTAGGACAATCGACTTTTCCCGTTCCTTTGCATTTCACGCAAATGGGGAATTCGTACGGCTGATAACCATCGATTTGAAACCATGTACATTTGAACATCTCTTGTGCCGTTCCCTCGGGGCACTTTTCAAACATCCAACCCTTCTTTGGGTCGAACGGCGACTTGTCCAGTTGAGTAACTTTGCTTGCCAGTTCCGCAATTCTGCTTTGTACATTGGGAGGAATAAAAATGTTGCGAGAATTGGATTCTACAATCAATTTATGAAGGTTGTGTTTAAGCGCCGGATTTGCGCCTCCCAAAACAAAGGCTTTTTGATAATTCGCGAACGCTTCCGGATACTTTTCCTGTAACACGCACAGCGTCCCCATGTTCAGAAGAACGCTGGGATTGTCCGGACTGATTCTCTGACAGCGCATTAAATGCTGTTGAGCGTGTAAATAATCTTTCTTTTTAAAAATAAATATCAGAGCCAACGTGTAATCCGGTTCCAGCTTGGTCGGGTCGTTGTTACGAACTTCAACAATAGCGTCGTACGCTTCGCGGCTGCCGAGATCCAAATTACTAACAGCGGAAAAGATCGCGCTCTTTGTAACGTTTTGCGCTGGCTGCGCGCCAGTTGGTTTGGATCCAAGTCCCTGAATATATTCCTGATCCTCTTTCGAGAAGTTTCTCAGAGGCGCAACAATAATCTTCCCGGCCGGCGTTTGAAGTTTCACCTTCGGCTCGCCATCCTGTACAAGACTTACAAAGTCTGCTGTTACTTTTTTTCCTTTGGCGTCAGTCCACGTACGGGCGCTGGCGATACTCATCAAAACGGTTGCGAATATTGCGACAGAAATAATATATTGCTTCATATATAATCCTTGAGCAAGATTTGTAAGCTGATAAATCGTCAAATTGACGAAAGCCCTATATTTACATAAATCTATGTAATAAAATTATAATCGCCCTTGAGAAATAGTCAAGAGGTGGACTACGATTATATTGTAGATTTTATTTGTTTTAAATCACGCGGCACAGGAAGCACTTTAAATAGTCGGTTTCCGGGCAGGAGTCCAGGACGGGGTGATCGGGAGCGGCGCCGCGCTGCTGAAGGATTTGGATGCGTCTGCCTGCCTGTGACGCAGCGCCGTGGAGCATGTCGAAAAAGTCTTCCCGACGAACGGAGCCGGTGCAGGAGCATGTAACAAGAAATCCGCCGGGGGCGACGCAGGAGATTCCCAGCTTGTTGAGGTAGTGGTATCCGCGGAGGGCTTCCTGAACAGAGCGTTTTC